>JAKEGR010000065.1 GCA_022615465.1 Planctomycetota bacterium
AGCCTTCCTGGCCATTCGCGACTCCTTTCATTCAGGGGGTCGCGAATCCTACCAAAAATCCATGAATCACGTCCAGTCAACTTTGCCGCCGTAGAAAAAAACGACTCCAGCGATCACCTTGCCTCAGATTCGCGATGGCATCGCGATGCTGCTGCGTGCGGCTTACCAGTGCGACACGCCAGCGAAAATCGCCCGCAACAAAACGCGTCAATTGATACGAAACGAAGAAGCACGATTCTATCACTACAAAGCGCGTAACCGCTTACCACCATTGCGAATAAATCAACGTCGATAACTTTGGACAGTAAAATTAGAACGGACATAGGAGGGCGATGTTCCCGCCGAGCGAGGCACCGGGAAGGTCAATTTCACGGATTGTTGGATTGGCAGAGGCTTCGCCCTCCGAGCGTTTGGCGGCTCAACCAAGGTATGCGTCAAATACGTGGGAAAAAAGCGTTCGTCACCGGTGCCGCTTCTGGCATCGGTCGAGCCGTTGCGCTCCGCCTGGCTAGCGAGGGTGCAAGTCTGTTTCTTGTTGATATCGATGAAACGGGTCTCGGCGAAACGGTACAGCAAGCACTCATGGCCGGCGTCGAGGTCATTGGCCACTACTGTGACGTTAGTCAACCGGTTCAGGTCTCTGCTGCTGTCGCGGCCGTCCTGGAACACTGGGGCGGCCTCGACATCCTCGTCAATAATGCGGGGATCACCTACTATGGCCGAACCGACCGCATGACCTCGGATCATTGGGATCGGCTGATGCGGATCAATCTGCATTCGCACATCCAGTTTACGCGGGAGTTGTTGCCCACCCTTCTCGGCCGCCGCGAGGCCCACGTGCTCAACGTCTGCAGCGTGTTGGGCCTGATCGGGATGCCGAAAGTCACGGCCTACTGCACGTCCAAGTTCGCCATGGTGGGTTTCAGCGAGTCGCTGCGAAACGAGTATGGCCGCGTTGGGCTGGGCGTCACCGCACTGTGCCCCGGATTTGTTACCACCAACCTCTTTATGAATGCCCCACTCGAACAAGATGTCGAGCGACCCAAAATACCCCCCCGACTTATCTGCACCACCTCAGACAAGGTGGCCAAAGCTGCCATCAAGGCCATCTACCGCAACCGCCGGCTAGTCGTGATGGAGCCGTTTGCCCGCTTCCTGGTTGTCCTGAAGCGATTTGTACCGAGCGTGCTGGATTTCGCTTTTCATCTCGGCCGTCGCAAACAGATCGAGGGGAAATTAGCCCAACTGGAAGCTGGCACACTCATCTACGGCGACATCCAGCCGCGTTAATGTGAGCGGAGTCATTCAGAAAATCGGGCTGCTAGGGTCTCCAGTCTGGTGCAGCGGCACGAAGTCGCTCGGTCAGTTCGAGCAGCGTGGGTATCGGAAGTTGCTCGGTTCGCGCGTCGGCGGAGAAGCCCATGCCGTCGAGAATTGCATCGACTTGAGCTTTCGCGAGGTGCCGCTTCATGGCGGAAAGGACGTTTGCCCGCAAGAATTTTCGGCGGTGAAGGAACAATGCCTTGGTAAGTTGATGAAAGTACCGCAAGTCGGGAATCGCGTTTCGGCGGTCGAGGTCGATGACCAGGCGAATGATGGCGGATGTGACTTTCGGCTGGGGCCAGAAGACGGATGGGGACAGGGTACGTACAATCTCAGCCCGACACTGGCTTTGGATCCAGACGCTCAGTGCGCTGTAATCCTTGGTCGAGGGCAAGGCGACAATTCGGTCAGCCAGTTCCTTCTGAATCGTGGCCGTCATGGAATGCGGCACATGCGGACACAAGAGCAGATTCGACAGCACCGGCGTGGCAATGTTGTAAGGTAGATTCGCGACGAGCTTTAGTCGCCGGCCGGGAATCGCCGAGAGCTGCTCTCCAAGGATGGCAAGGAGGCGATCATCGAAATGGTTCTTGTTGTGAAGTGCGTCGAAATGGAGCATGGTCACGTTCGGAAGATCGATCAACTGCTCGCTGGCCAATTCGAACAAATGGCCGTCGATTTCGACGGTAACGACCGCTCCTGCCCGCTCGGCCATGAGTGTGGTGAGCGAACCAGTCCCCGTTCCTACCTCAAGCACCACATCGTCGCCAGTTAGTTCGGCCGCATCGACGATCACCTGGTGCAAATTCAGATCAATCAAGAAGTTCTGCCCATGCCGCGTGGCCGGCCTGATGCCCATCTCGCGGAAACGTTCTATGAGGAAGGTCTTGGTTTGACGTGCCATTCGAAGGTGGGAAACAGAGCGAGGTGGAAAATGAAGGCCAGTTGCGTGGTTGAAACAACGGATGGACCAGAACGAGGCCGCCAAGCACATTCGTCCTCATGAAGGCGACGGCTTATTGCCTTGCAGTTGCTGTTGAACGTATTTGGCGAGGACGTCTGTCTCGAGGTTGACGCGGTCGCCATTCTGTCGCCGGCCGAGCGTCGTGACGGTCAGTGTGTGGGGAATCAGTGCCACGCTGAAGCGATCGTCCTCCACGTCGACGAGGGTCAAGCTGACACCGTCGACCGCAATCGAGCCTTTGCTGGCCATCTGTTGCATTTGCGGCTGAGGCGCCCGGTACCACATCTTGCACCAGTCGGCGTCGTCGTGCCTCGCAACGACGATGCCGACGGCATCGACGTGACCCAGGACGTAATGCCCACCGACAGCATCGCCCACGCGCAGCGACGGTTCGACATTGACCACGCCACCGGCGGTAAGCTCGCCCAGATTGGTCCTCGAAAGCGTTTCTTCGCCCGCCTGAAACGACAGGCAATCGTCGTCGACTGCCACGACGGTGAGACAACAGCCATTGAGCGCTATGCTGTCTCCGACCGCCGTTTTGGCGGCAAGTACGGGGATGCGGATCACCAGCCGGACGCCCGGCGGTTCCGCGATCACATTGGCCACTTCGGCCAGCGATTGGACCAAACCTGTGAACATTGTTTGTAGCCTCGGCTGTTGGTTCCTGAGGTGGAGATGTTGGCAGCCCCAGGGCGGCTGACGTAGTTAGAACAGTGGTTCCTCCTGCCGCCGACGGTGCCACAGCAGATCCCAGGCAAACCGCAGGGGCGGACCACCAACGAACAGAAAACAAAGCAGTGGCACCGCGTAATGTGGCTTGATCGACACAGCCATCACGGCAAACAAAATGCCTACCACATGGGCAAAGCTGCGGTGGCCCTGCACGAACTGTGACAGGGGATGCGGGTACCGGATACGCGACACCATGAGCAGGGCCACGACGATCGAAAACAGGGGCAGCAACCGCTGCATCCACCAGTCGTAGCCGCTATAGGTCTCAAAACCAATATCGTTACGCAGCTTGTACGACAGGATGGCAAAACTGGCAATCGTGGCTGCTGCCGCGGGCGTGGGCAAACCGGCAAACGCTACGTGATCGTCGTCTGAACCGCTTTCCACATTGAACCGGGCCAGGCGCAATGCTGCACAGCAGGCGAACAAGGCGGCGATGCTCCAGATCGCTTCGTTGTGAACATTGGTAAATTGGGGGCACACTTTCACCAGGAGAATCGCGGGCGCGACGCCAAACGACACTAAATCGACCAGACTATCAAGCTGCGCGCCGAACTCGCTGACGCCGCGCGTAATTCGCGCCAATTGACCGTCGACAGCATCAAACAACATCGCCACGAGAATCAACGCGCCGCACAACATAAGATTGTGTGTCGGATCCTCGCTGCCGATCACGCCGATCCATTCCGGCGGGGAGTCGATTCTCGTGGCCGGCACGGACGCCACCTGCTTGGGATCGTTGTCCAGCGGCACCGGTTTATCGATCCGTGATACGACGGCAATCGCGAAGAAGCCGCAGAGTAAATTGCCTAGCGTGAAGAGCGTAGGCAAAACAGCGACAGCACGAATTGGTTTCATGGCAGGATCGCTCGCAAAGGGGCGGAGACCGGCGCGACTGGGCGAACACTATTCGGATTTCCAGCGGGCAAGGATGTGGCTGCCGGCGCAAACCGAATCGCCTGGTCGGACAGCGACTTCCACTTCGTCAGCCGGCAGAATCAATTCGGTACGCGAGCCAAGCTTAATCATACCAAACTTTTCCCCCCGTGCGACCGGCTGCCCTGGTCGCAGGGCGCAAACAATGCGCCGGGCAATCAGGCCCGAGATTTGCCGGACTGCAAAACGGCGATGAGGAGCGTCCAATTCCTCGAATCCGATCCACATCGATTCGTTTCTCTCGGCGCTTTCCGGCCGCATGGCGTTGAGGAACTCGCCCGGTTTGTAGTGCATTTCCACGACCCGGCCCGCCAGCGGCGCGCGGTTGATATGGACGTTGAAGAGCGACAGGAAAATGCCAACCCGCACGGCTGGGCCACCCAAGAAGTCGTAATGGTCCAGGCGCGTGACTTCGACGACGGTGCCATCGGCTGGAGATAAGATCGCACGGGGAGATTCCGGCGGAATGCGTCGCGGATCGCGAAAAAAGTAAAGTACCAGTGCCAGGGTGCCAGCAGGGAAGATGGCCATGAATTTCCAGATGCCGCCAAGCCCTAAGAGGAGGGCGATCCCTGCTACCAGCGGCCAACCCATGAGTTGCAACTCGACCAGTCCCCAGCGGGTAAACGGCAAGTTGTCTCGCCAACGGAATCGGTCGTGTTCGGGCCGCCAGCGAGCTGAACACTGGGTGCAGCAGTATTTCAAGTCGCGAGGATCAAGGACCTCGTGAGGTGCGCCGTTGGCATCGCCTTCACGGAGCCTGGCCATGCGTTCCACATAACGGGGCCAGAAACGTCTCAGGTACCAGCGCCGGAGTCGCCCCCATGCCAACTCGACTTGGTAACAGACGCCCCCGCCCGGTTGAACGCTTAACGCGTCGCTCCGTGGCAGGTCCTCGATCAGCGGTTGTTGGGGCATGGTGGACATCGTAGGGTTGAATTCTCGCATTCTTGATCACCACCCCGTTGCGGGCCGAGGCCCTCGAAGCAGCCCACCAACAGCATCCGGAAGTTGATGCCCGCCGGAATGCCGGGCCGGCCCAGCGTGTCAGGGACTGTCAGTTCGTCCCGACTACTGGTTCCATCAGGGTTTGCGCGCCGCTGCGCAGCGGCTTCGGCGTGCCGGAAGGCAGGATGGCCGTTGCCTCGACGCCATTGGGGATTTCGGTTTCGAGCCGGAACGTCTTGCCGTCGGTGCGCCAGCGGCTGACCACGCGGCCCGCCGGCGTTTGTAGGGTTGCCTCAGCGTTCGCCAGCGCGCCGGGGTTTGGCGCGATGAGAATCTTCTGCCACCCGACGCCACCCGGCGGCTGCCGGATGCCTGCGACATAGCCGTAATACCACTCCATGACGTGACCTAGCATGCAGTGGTTGAGCGATTGATAGCCGTCCATGATGGCGTCCCAAGTCTCCGGAAGCGAGGTCATGCCTTTTTTCAGAATGCCGCCGTAGCTGCCCGTGCCGTCGCGAGAATAGACGCGATGCAGGATGTCCGATCGTCCGGCTTGGGCGAGTGCGCGGATGAAATAGACATGGCCGATGTCGCCGGGCGTCTGCTGCCAGCCGCGCTGCTCCAGATCGGCGATGATATCGTCCACGAGCAACGCGCGGTCGGCGGACGGAACGAGTTCGGCGCACAGGGCCATGGCGTTGGCGCACTGCGGACTGCCGTTGTGGCGGAGTTTGCGCGTCGCCGGATCCTGGAAGTGGCGACGGAAATCCGCCGCGATGCGCGCGTGCAATTCACGATATTTCCGCGCGTCGTCCGGGCGACCCAGCGTTTCGGCGGCCCGCGCAACCGTCAGCGCGCACAGCCCCCAGGTGGCGGTGGCGGAAAGTTCGGTGGGCGTAAAACGCGATGGTCCGGGCGGCTGACCGTGCCCGTAATCATACCAGTCACCCAAGCCCCCTGGCGCGAGGCCGTCCTTGGCGTTGGTCTGGATGTAGTCGGTGAACCGTCGCATCATGTCGAAGTTGTCCCGCAGGATTTGCGGGTCGCCGTACCACTCGTAATGCAGCCACGGCGTCATTACCGCCGCCGCGCCCCATTCGACCGTCCAGTTGAAGTCGTCGGGGAATTTGCCCGCCGGATAACTCGGAGCCACGGTCAGCACGCGCCCGCTTGTCTCCTGCGCGTCGCGAATGTCGCGGGCGATTTTGGCCAGCCACGCGCGACTGTCGTAACGATACTGGAAGCTGGGCGCGAGCAGGTAGGAACACTCCAGCCAGCCGAGCTTCTCGCGGTGCGGGCAATCCGTCATCACCCAACTCATGTTCGCACGCATGGCGGCGTCAATGATCCGGTGCGTCCCGTTGTAAAGCTCGCTGGAACAGCGGAACGTGCCCGCTTCCGGCAGCCCGGCGCGAACGTTCACCAGTTCCAGCCGGCGGATGACAGGCAGGCCTTGCGGGTTGGCGTGGCCCGCCGGCACGGCGCCCGTGACCTCAACGAACTGCATGCCGAGGTAGAACGAAACCCACTGATGCGTCAGCGGCTTTCCGTCCGTGACGATCTCGCAGCCGACGATATAGGCGCCGAACAACCGGTCCTTGTCATTCTTGTGTTCGCCGCAGCGAAAACTCACGCGGTCGCCGGACTTGCCGCCTTCCAGTTCCACCCGCAACTGCGCCGCCATGTTTTGCGGATAGCTGTAGAGAAACACATTCGGCTCCGGCGACTTGACCGAAACCGGCGATTGACAATCGAACGCGGACATATTCGGCCAGAACTGCGTCTCCAGCTTTCCCGTTGGTAACGCGGCCGCTTCACGCGCCGGTTGCCAATCGCGGTCATCAAAACCGGCGATATCCCAGCCGGGCAACTGAAGGCGCGCATCAAAATCTTCGCCGGCGTATATGTGTGAGAAAGTGATTGGACCTTCCGCGGTGTGCCAGGAAGCGTCGGTACCGAAGCTCGCGTCCGAGCCGTCCTCTTGCGTTATGGTGATTGCCGCGTTTAACAGGTAAGGCTCGGTGACGGTGCGTTGCGGACCATCCTTGTTGTAGCGGCCGGCGGGCGGGTTGGGATTATGCCAGAAGGAATTGAAGAGCATCACGCCCACGCAGTTCGTGCCGTCCACGAGATGCGGCGTAAGATCGAAGTCGCGGTAGTAAAGCGTCTGCTCGTATTGCGACCACGGCTGGTTGATGCCCGTGGCAGCCAGCCGCCGGCCATTGACGCGCACATCGTAATCGCCCAGACCGACAATCCGCAGCGTCGCGGCGCGCGGCTTGCCGGCGAGGACGAACTCTTTGCGGAAGAGCGGGCCAGCGGCGTTGGTCGCGCGGTCGGCTGGCGGCGCAATCCAGCGAGCGGGCTTGAACTCCTCGGCGCGGGCAGTAACAGCGATGGCAGTGAAGATGACGAACGCCAGAAGTAGCGCGAGCCTGGAATGACAGATTTTTTGCATGGCCACAGGCTATTTTCCACCCACCCGTCTGTCAAGTAGAAACTTCCTGTGGCGGGGGGTAGAAAATGGTTGACAGCCCGGATTGCCCATCTCAGAATCGAAGACATTAGTTCGGGGCGACTCTCTTCGGGAAGGTCCCGCGAACCTCGAAAACCCGTGAACAGTTACAATCCTTGAGCTTTCCATGCACATCATGAAATCCACAACCGCTACAACTCGTCGTGAATTCATCCAACAAGCAGCAGCCATCACCGCCGTCGGGTCCGCGGCGTCACACCTGGCCTTTGCCGCCAGCCCGAAACCGGCCGACAAACCATCGCCGAACAGCCGCATCCACGTCGGCCTGATTGGCTGTGGCGGCATGGGCCGCGCCAACCTCAACAATTGCGCCCAACATCCGGATGTCGTCGTCACGGCTGCCTGCGATGCGTTTGCAGACCGGCGCAACGCCACCGTCGAGCAATACAAGGACACCTGCAAAGGCTACGAGGATTTCCGCGAGATGCTTCAGCAGCCTGACCTTGATGCGGTGATCATCGCCACGCCACCGCACTGGCATTGTTTGCAGGCCATTGCCGCGTGCGAGGCGGGGAAGGACATTTACTTGCAGAAGCCGATGACTTTGCATCTCGGCGAAAGCCTCGCGGTGCGCAACGCCGTGAAGAAGCATAACGTCATTGTGCAAGTCGGCACGCAGATTCACGCCTCGGACAACTATCGGAGAGTCGTGGAAACGATTCGCAGCGGCAATTTGGGTGCCATTGGCACGGTGCGAACCTTCAACGTCATGAACCAGACGCCCGCCGGCGTCGGCACCTCAAAGGAAAACCCGCTGCCACCGGGAATGAATTGGGATCTCTGGTGCGGGCCGGGGCCGCTCATCCCCTACAATCAAATCCTCGCGCGAGACTCGTATCATCACGGTTCCTGGATGGCTTACAGCGGCGGTTGGACGCCCGGCATGGCACCACACATCATTGACCTGCCCATCTGGGCACTTGATCTTGGTTACCCGCTCCGCACGAGTTCGTCTGGCGGACGGTTCATCATCAACGATGATGGAGACGCTTACGACAATCACGAAGTGCTCTGGCAATTTCCCAAATGCACGATGACCTGGATGTCGTCGCTCACCAACAGCTACGGATTCGATCTGCACGGCGATCCTCAACCGCGGCGTCGCATCGGCACCTACTTCCACGGGGTGAATGGGACGATGTATGCGGACTACGACATGTTCAAGATCGTGCCCGAAGGCGATGCCATGAAAGACCGACAACCGCCGCCGCAATCCATCGCGTCATCGCCCGGCCACGAACGCGAATGGCTGGATTGCATCAAGTCACGACAACAGCCAAGTTGCAGTGTGTTCTATCACGTACGCATCGACGTGCCGATCGTGCTGAGTTTGCTCTCCCTCAAGTTGGGCCGCTCGGTTTGCTTCGACCCGCAGACCGAGACAATCGTTGGCGATCCGGAAGCGGCACAATTGGCCGTGCCACAATACCGTGACCCATGGAAGTTCCCGGCGCAGTATTGCTCCTGATCCACGCAAGTGTCGTCAGACTCCTGCATAGGCGGTGAACGCCCATGCATCAAATCGCGCGGCCGCCCAGGTGCTTTTCTGAGCGATTATTGAGCATTAAGCTAAGGACTGGGGTTGGCGGGCTACGGCGTCGCGATGTCGAGCGGCCCGGCGGTTTCCAGCACGACGACCGTGTCGATCGGGTCCAGCGGTTCGACCGGCAGCGACACGATCGTATCGTCGCCGTCGCGCTCGGCCGTGAGCGCCTGGCCGGTCGCCAAAAGCCTCGCCCCGCCGGTCTTGCTGCGTAAGCCCGGCACGCGCAGCTTGCCATCCGGGGGCCAGTCGAATACATGCAGATAGAGCGTCGCATGGTCATCGCCCTGCCTGGCGGTGCAGCGACCCCATGCCAACGCGGCAAACGGGCTGGCAGTCGTCGCGTGAATCGATTCGCCATTGGCGTGCATCCACTTGCCAATCGCGGAGAGCCGTTCGACGCTCTCCGGCGGTATCTCACCATCCGCCGTAGGGCCGACGTTGAGCAAGTAGTTCCCGCCCTTGGAGGCAATATCGACCAGATTGCGGACGAGAGTCTCCGCCGACTTCCAGTTGTGGTCGTGCTTGTGGAAGCCCCATGTGTCGTTCATCGTCATGCACGATTCCCAATCGACCCCTGGAACTCCCGTGGCGGGGATTTGCTGTTCGGGCGTGCCAAAATCGCCCACGTACTCTTGATCGCCCTTATTGAGGCCCTCCATGCCATCGCGTCCCCTGCCGACGCGGTTGTTGATGATCAACGATGGCTTCCGCTCGCGCAGCCAGGCATAAATCTCGCGGCCGTCGGCTTCCTCCCACCAATCGAGCCATTCGCCGTCGAACCACATCACTTCGGGGTCACACGAGTCGAGCAGTTCCTGGAGCTGCGCCCGCAGGTAGTCGGTGAATTCCTGCTTGCGGCCGGGCTTGATCTGGGTCGGGTTGTACGTTTTGCCGCCGCGCGTCTGCGCCGGGTGATGCCAATCCATGATCGAATGGTACGTGCAAAACTTGAGTCCTTGCTTGCGGCATTCGTCGGCAAGCGGCATCAGCAGGTCTTTGCCATACGGCGTGCGATCGACAACATCCCAGTCGGTGGTCTTCGTGTCGAACAGGCAGAAGCCGTCGTGATGCTTCGACGTGATCACGACGTACTCCATGCCGGCATCCTTGGCGATGCGGACCCACTCGGCCGGATCGTATTTCAGTGGATTAAACCGCTTGGCAAGCGGCTCATACTCCGCGACGGGAATGTCGGCGCCGTTCATGATCCATTCGCCCGCGCCGCCAACGGGTTTGCCGTTCCACTCGCCCGCCGCCACCGAGTACACGCCCCAGTGGATGAACATGCCGAATCGCGCTTCGCGCCACCAGCGCATGCGGGCATCCTTATCCGCGGGCGTCTCCTGCGGAGGAGTTGTTGATGTTGGTGCCTCGCCAGCGGCCAGGTGCGGCCAGCCCAACACGATGGCCACGAATAGCAGCAATAGCGTTTGAATGTTTCTCATGGGGTGCGATCTCCTGACGACGCGTCACAACCGCAAGTTGCGATTGGCGGGGAATGGAAATGGACGGCGGGCTTGGGTTGGATTCATCCTTGGTCGAGTTCAGGTCATCCTTCCCCAGGGCGTGCCGCCCTCACTGAAGTTAGCGTCAGCACCAGCGATTTTCCAGTCTCTAACCGAGAAAAGTTTCAGCGAGCGATGATGTCGAGGGATCCAATCCCATGTTGATTCCGCATAACCTCGGCCTGAAAGGCTATGATACGATAGCCTAGGCCGCAGGCCTGGGTTTGTGCCGTGATTTATCACCAAGCCCTGTAAGGGCGAGATAGGATGGGGCGTGAATGTATCTCGCCCTTACAGGGCTAGGAATGTGATGGGGGATCGTTTCCCAGGGCTGCGCCCTGGGCTGTCGTATTTTGCTCCTTCGGAGCGTGAGAACCGAAGACCGACCACGTAAGGCGGGGAACCCTCACCTTAACCCTCACCCACGGGGCAAGGGAATATCTGTACGCCGCAGGCGTTCCACTCCAAAGCCCAGGGTCGCGCAGCGCAGGGGCTGGGTGGCAGTAGCGGAAAACAAACGGACCACAATGACCAATCAGGAGTACAATCCAATGTTCGCACCCATCTTCTGTTTTTTCTGGAGCGTGGCGGCCTTGGCCGCCGCGGCGTTCGCCTCCGAGGGCGTTTTCGATCCGCGCGACTTCGGCGCGAAACCGGATGGCCAGACGCTCTGCACCGAACCGATCCAGCGGGCCATTGACGCCTGCGCCGCGGCGAACGGCGGCACCGTCCTGCTGGCGGGGGGCAAGTTTCTCTCCGGCACCATCACCCTACGCAGCCACGTCACCCTGCGGATCGAGACCGGCGCGACCTTGCTCGGCAGCACGAACATCGCGCACTACCCGCACAACATTCCGTCCGTCCGTTCCTACACGGACAATTATGTCAAGCAAAGCCTGATCGCCGGCGAGAACTTGGAAAACATCGGCCTCGTCGGCGCGGGGCTGATTGACGGGCAGGGCGGCAGCTTCATCAAAAACCGTGAGCGGCCTTACGAGAACCGGCCCTTCCTCATCCGGCTCGTGAATTGTCGTGATGTGCTCGTTGAGGGCCTGCGCTTGCGGAACTCGGCGATGTGGATGCAGCATTATCTGGCCTGCGAGCGCGTGACCGTGCGTGGCGTCCACGTCTGGAATTACGGCAATGAGAACAACGACGGCATTGACCTGGATGGCTGCCAGGATTGCACGGTGTCGCAGTGTGTGTTCGACTCCGACGACGACGGCATCACTCTGAAGAGCACGTTGGACCGACCCTGCGCGCGGATCACGATCAGCGACTGCATCGCGCGTAGCCGTTGCAGCGCCATCAAGATGGGCACCGAATCAAATGGCGGATTCAAGGATATCACGATCAACAACTGCGTCGTCACCTCGCCGATAGGAGGGAATGGCACGGCAGGCAGGCCGCGCGGACTGGCGGGCATCGCCCTGGAGCTGGTGGACGGCGGCCAGCTAGAGCGCATTGCCATCGCCAACATCACCATCCAGGGCGTTTCAACACCATTGTTCCTGCGGTTGGGCGATCGCGGCCGGCCCTTCGATCCCAACCGGCCGCCGCCCGCGATCGGTTCCTTCCAGGACGTTGTCATCAACAACATCGTCGCTACCGGGGTCTCGAACATCGGTTGCTCGATCACGGGCCAGCCGGACCACCCGATCGAGAATGTTTCCCTCGGCAACCTCCAGTTCCACTTCGAGGGGGGCGGCACGCGCGAGCTGGCAGTCAGGCCAGTGGAGGAGCTGCCAAAGCAATACCCGGAATGCAACATGTTCGGCGAGTTGCCTGCCTATGGTTTCTACTGCCGACACGTCCGCGGACTGCGGTTTGCCAATGTGCAGTTGCGAACCACCGAGCCAGACCCGCGACCGGCGATGGTTTTCGATGATGTCGAACATTTGACGCTTTCCAGCTTCGATGCCGACCAGTGGCCGAACAGCCTTCCGATGCTGAGCCTGATCCAAACCCGCGGCGCGTTGATCAGCGGCTGCCAGCCCAGGCTGGCCGACGGGACATTTCTGCGGCTTTCCGGCAGCGGCACGCGCCGGGTGACCCTCGTGGCGAACGACTTCAGCCATGTCGGCAAAGTCGCCGAATTCGCCGCCGACGTCGCGAAAGACGCGCTGTCACTCACCGCGAACCAGGCTGGGGACAAGTAAGCGGCTTACTGTGTGTGATGCGCGCACGGTGTGCGCCGAGTGCCCGGTGCGAGAATCAGTCGGACGACGCGCACGTCGCCGGGCGGGATGGCGAGGCGGATGTCGGCTGGATCGAGGGGTTCGTCGCCTTCGGGCGTGCAGAGACAAGCGGCTCGCACGTACCCGGGGCCGGTATGGCGGATGGCGGCCAATTGGGGAGCGGCGTCAACCTGCGGCGATTCGTTGTAGGTTTTCGTAATGCCCTCGTTGTTCACCAGCGTGACGATCCAGCCATCCGCCGTCCGGTTGTAGAGCGATTCGAGTCGGCCGGAAATTTGCAGCGGCACGAGTTCATCGCGTAACTGGGCCAGCACCGTTGCCAGAGCGCCGGCACCGACCGGCCCGTCTTCCCGGTAAATTACCACGGCGCCACGACCGCGCCGCACCCATGCGTGGCCAGGACCGACCGCGCCCGGCATCTCCGGCTTCAGCTTCAATACGCGGGCAATGGCGGCGTGTTTCGCGTCGGCTTCGCACAACAGCAGCGTTCCGCCCTGATGCACGTACTTGCGGAGACGTTCGGCGAGGAGGGCGTCCGGCGCAACCTCCCCCGCCAGGAGAAGCACCGGATAGGAAGCGAGAACAGCGTCGGGGGCGTTATTGAGAATCACATCGAGGATGTCGCCGTAGGGCGACGCGACGAGATAGCCCTTCTCATTGCGCTTTACCTGCACGTCGAGGCTGTCGGGGAAAAAGGTCTCCCAGAGGTCGAGGATGCATTGATCGCCCGGCGAATAGGGAAAGGCATTCCACGCGAGCTTGTCGCCGAAACCGGGGTAGCTCCCGTGGAGCGGATCAATGAACAACCCAACGGGCGTGTATGGGATGCCGCGGTCGGGGTAGCGTTTTGTAAACGCGTAAAACCGCGATCCTTCTTCGCCCAATCGGGAGAGCGGCAGCGTGCCATCGGGTCCGGGCTGCTGGCTGCGGAAAAAATTGAGCCAACCGCCTTCCGCGACCACGACGTCGGCCCCCGCCATGTAGGCGACGTAGTAGGTGCGCCGGTGCAAACTCAAAGAATGGCCGCGATCCGGGCCGGAGTATTCGCCCCAGGTTTTCCGTGGATCCTCATCATACATGGAGGGGCCGTACCAGGACGAGAAATCAATGAGCCACGGTTTGCCGTATTGCCGGGCGGCCCCGCGGGTGAAAGCAATGTGCATCTGTGTGCTGTTGATATTCTCGCCGACCTCGCTGCCCACGATGTCCGCACCCCATTCGCAGGCGTAGTGCTGATAACAGTAGTGGCCGTTGATCGAACTGAACAATAGGAGTTCCTCTGTCTTGGCCTTGGCCCGAGCATCGGCGGCGAGCCGGTTGAAGTACGCCTTGACCACTTCGGCGGCTTCGGCGCGCGTGCGCGGCGGTTGCGGATAGCCGCCATAATGTTTGTAGCCGGCACCGTCGGGTTGCCCGCTCTTGAGGTGGTGGAACGAGTATCCCCACTCGGCCACGCCATACTTGGCCAGGCCCAGGTCCGCAATGGGACGCTGCTGGAGCGTGGCGATGTGGACCGGACTGTCGTCCCCGCCGCCCAGCGTGAACCAGAAAGGTCTTCCCTGAACTGGTCGCGGACGCCAGGGGCCTGCCGCGAGTTGGTTGTAGGAAGGAACTGGGTCGCCGGGAACAATGCGATCTTCAGCAACACCAGACCAGGCAGCGGCCCTCAACGCCAGACTGGCCGCGACGATGGCCAGGATCGTCGCGGAATTTCTACCGACAACGACCGCGGACCGGCGAACTGTTTTTCCATCAGCGTCATTCATTGAGCTTGGTAAATGAAGTACGGATTTGGCTTGGCGACCCCTTTGTTCATTCTTTCCTTATATGCGATGCTGTCGTATTGTGGTGGGACCATGACGCCGAAGCAACCACTCGGATCGGCGCCACGGTTCGGACAATCGGGCCCTGCAGGCACCCATTGCGACCAAGAGAGGCGGATGTCCTGGAACTGCCCATTTTTTGCCTTCGTGAAGTTAAAAGGTATAATACTCTTGTTGTGTGTCGATTGGTTGGATTCTTTGGGCAAGCCGCAGCGCCGCGAGATACCAGGCCGAACGTAATGCGATTGTGCCACAGCATCACCGCGAGAGTCCTCGTATGGCTGGCCGCCATACTGGTCCCCGTGGAATCCCTGCCCCTGATGGCTTGCGATTGCGGGAATCATTCCCGCCACGCAAGCGAGGCCAAAACTGCCCGCGCGGACGGCGCATCTGCCGCGAAGTGTCCACACTGCACCGTCGAATCGCAACCCCGACATTCCTGCTGCGGCCCCACGGAGCCGTGCTGCTGCCAAGATGGGCCGTGCTCCCACGGCGGCCCGTGCCAATGCTCAGCCAACAAATCGGTCCCCGCGCCTGATCCGTTGCCGAGCGACTCGCGGACGGACAATACGAAGTCGCTTGGGACGTCTTCGGTCGGCGGCCTCGCAACCGTTGCGGTTCTCGTTCCGCCGGCAGGCCCCGTCCGTACCGGCCAGCGCCCGACGCCACTTGGCCCAAGCGTTCCCGAGCGTTTGAGCGTTCTCTGCCGGCTCGTTATTTAGTCGGCCTTCTTCTGCAGGGCGCTGCGCGCTTGTTTTCGCCGTGCATCGCCGTTCTCCAGCGGTCTACATCCACCCTGTGGTAATGGCCGAATATGTCGGTGCCGATGGCTTGATCGCCTGCGATGGCGACCTCGGCTGCTTGTCGGCGGCAGTCGTGTCGCGTGACTGATTGAACGAAATCGAGATCTCCCTGCCCTTGGGCAGGCTGAGTTTGGAGGTGTTTCATGGCTGACAAAGTTTTTCCCTCCGCTGATACCTCGGCGGAAGTTAGCGAAGTAAGTTCCACGCCAAGCGAAAGCGGCGGCGCGCCGGCCGACGCCATGCCGCATACGCGGAGGCAGAAGCTCCAGCTCGTGGGCCTGGTGATCCTGAAGCGGGTCCGGTTCATTGCCGTCCTGGCGGGCGTGGGGATTTTCATTGGCTACTGGGACACGGTAATGAACTATTGGGACAAATGGACTCAGCCACAAAGCGTCGCTTCCCGCGCGCTTGAGCCGGGGCGCGAGTTCTACTGCCCGATGGACCCGCAGGTCATCCGTTCGACCTACGAGCCTAACGGCGACGTGCCGAAATGTCCCATTTGCGGAATGCCCCTGTCGCAGCGCAAGAAGGGTGAGGCTGCCAGGCTGCCGGAGGGCATCACGGGCCGGGTGCAACTCTCGCCCGAGCGAATCCAACTGGCGGGCATCAAGACCGTGGCCGTCGGCTATCGGCCGG
>JAKEGR010000066.1 GCA_022615465.1 Planctomycetota bacterium
CCAGGAGAACTGCAAAGTCCAAAACGAAGGGGTCAGGTCCATGTTTTCGGCCGATGCTCTTTCCGCGGATTCGTGGCCGGTTGTCCGAAAAATGGACCAGGCCCCGACTTTGCAGTTCTCCTGTAGCGGCCCCGTACTGCCGGCCTGAAAGGCAGCAGGATGGACCAGAATCACGAGTCGGTTCCGAGTCTCGGAGAGACTCGGCTACCTGGCAGTCCGGGCTGATTGGGCAAGAGGTTCCATTTGTGCCGAAAGTTTTGATTCTTCCGCGGTTAGGGGTCCGATAGTCTGTTCCGAGCGGCCTTTCATGAATTGGTAGGGACCAACGCGGGGGGATGATGATGCGAACAAGTAACCTTGTCAGAGTGCTGGCCCTGCTTGTCGCGGTCGAGATAGCGGCCGACCAGACGCTGGCTCAGATGCCACCCGCTGGCCAAGGCGGTCGCCGCTCGATGCAGGCGATGTTCACCACGCCCGAATCGGGCGGTGCGTACGGCGCTCGGACGAATCCGTACGTCGACGCCCACGGCAATCCGGTCGTGGTTCCGGCCGGCTATTGTCCGTCGTGCGGCGGCGGTGGCCCCGCTTACGAAGGCTCTTACGAAGAAGGCTATGGTTACGAAGGCGGGCCCAGTTATGGAGACTATTGCGGCGGCCCGACCTGTGATGGTTCCTGCGGCCAGTGCGGCCCGCCCGGCAATCCGTACGGCATGATGTGCAACTGCCCGGGACGCTACGGTTTATGCCAGCGGATCGCCGACCGGCTGGCGATCGGCCTCTTGGGCGGCGACCAGCGCGGCCCGCACTACTTCGATCTGCGGGCCGAAACCGTGTGGCTGCAACGCGATGAAACATTCGGACGCGATGTGGTGTTTACCTCGCTGAACGTGGCCGATCCGGAGCTTGGGCCGGATGTGGTGCTCTCTGGCAACGACCTCGATTATGATTCGACGGGGGGCTACCGCATCGTGGGACGATTTGATTTGTGCGCGTTGTCTGTGTTGGAATTCGGCTACATGGGGATCGACGATTTCGAATCGCGCGCATCGTTCACCGACCCGGAGCCGGTCGACGAGGACACCGGCAATCTGTACTCGCTGTTTTCCGACTTCGGCCTGAATCCACCGACCGTGGCCATCGAAGGCGGCCCGATGCCGGAGACGGAGCGATCGATCCGGCACAGCATTCGGATCGATTCCGACCTGCAAACGGCTGAGATGAGCTACCGTCGGTACTGGATCGGCTACATGCCGTCGGTTTCCGGCACCTGGTTGGCAGGCTTTCGCTACACGAAGTTGAACGAGGAGTTTTCGTTCAACACGGTGGGCGAAGCCGCAATGTCGTCATCCACCGGAGTCGACAACAACCTGGCTGGTTTCCAGACGGGCGGCGATATCTGGATTTGCCTGCTGCAAGGCATGCGGGTGGGTGCCGAGGGCAAGGCCGGCATTTACAACAACCACTATTCGGTCAGCAACGCGAACACACCCGATCCGTATATCCTCGGCCCGCCAACCTACGCCGAGAAGTTCAAGGACGATCAGGTGGCGTTTATCGGCGAGGCGAGCGCCGACATCGTGCTGGATCTGCTGCCGAGTTGGTCGCTCCGCGGCGGTTACGAAGTGCTGTGGCTCAACTCGATCGTCCTGGCCGGGGAAAACTTCAATACGGCTTCGCCCTACGGCTTGCCGGGGCAAGCCCCGAGGATCCCGTTCGTGGACAACCAGGGCGAGGCGTTCTACCACGGCTGGCACGCGGGCCTGGAATTCGTCTGGTAAAGGCAAGTCGAAGCCAAGATGCCGTCGCGCCTATTTCCGGCGGGATGCTTCGGCGGCTCTGGTTGGCGGCGCCCGGTGCGACGGCGCGACATCCTGGCGGGTGGTCGCCCGAACCCAGTCGAGGTCGCCGCGTTTCCACACATACGCAAAGCCAACCAGCAACACTCCAAAGAACACGCCGATGTCGGCAAAAGAAGTCCTCGCCAACCGCCGGGCCGAGCGGCGTATTTCATCGGGGGCTGGAACCGTCTCGCCGGCCGCGGCCGAGATTCCCAACTCGCGGAGCCGACTGGCCGCCGCGGCGGTCAATTGATCTGCCGGCGATTGTGGGTCCAAGTCGGCAGCCACGACCGGAGTCCGCTCGTCCATCAATTGCGTAGCCTTGCCGAACACGGCTGCCCACGGAAAGAAAAACGCCACTTCGACGTCGAAGATGATGAACAGCAGCGCCACCACGTAGAACCGCAAGTCGAACTGCACGAAACTCGATCCGATCGTCGGCTCGCCGCATTCATAAACCTCAAGCTTCTCTTGATTGGGCGCCCGCGGCCGCACTAGCCAGCCGACGACAAGACTGGCGAACAGGAATAGAAATCCTGTCAGCGCGAACAGCGCCACGTAGGCCGCGATTTCAGTGGGTGATGCCATGAAACTAGCTCTTGCCCGTCAGTTTTTAGCTCCTAGCTGACAGCTAAAAGCCGGTCGCTTACAGCCTCTCACTGATTCGGCCCCCCGTGGACCGGCTCGGTAATCACTTTGGAATCGGCCACGGCCGTCGGATTGAGCGTCGCGCGGCCCCAGGCTACGTCCAACGGCAGCCGCGAAAAATCCACAATACAGCCGTCGCGGCTGTAGCAACTCAGATCGTGCGTTGCTCCCATGAAAATGCAATCCACCGGACACGGCTCCACGCACAACGCACAGAACATGCACTTCGTGTAGTCGATCGTGTAGCCGGTGATCTTGAAGCCCTTGCCGTTCTCGACCCGGCTCTTGCCAATGTAAATGCAATCCACCGGGCAGGCCTTGGCGCATTGATCGCAAGCAATGCACGTCGTGAGATCAAAACGATGAAAGCCTCGATACCGGGCGGCGACGGGCACCGGCAGTTCCGGATACTCAAAATGCTCGGTAAATGTCTTGCGTTCCGGCCGGTATGTCTTGATCCCAGTCCGCAGCGTCACCCACATGCCATGGCCGACGGTAACCACCGCCTCGACCACGTTGCCCATCCAAGGCCAGGCTGCTTTGACTTCGTTGATCATGGTGGAGGAAAAAGCGTCTGGCTGCCGGGCAAAGCATCCATGAGGACTCGATGCGCACGAACCCCGCCTCGACGTCTCGATTCAGACCATCGTTCTTCTACGTCGGCCCTTTCGGGAGAAGCAGTCGATTATAGGTGACCGTACCCGCGACGCAACCGGCGATTCGATGCTCGGCTCGTTCAGATATCGCGGGTGCGCTGCAAATGGGAACTGCTGCTGCGACCATCATGCCTTGCATGTGCGATTTTGTAACAGCGCCAATCGTGTCGTGTTCAGGCAGTCCCCCGTGATGACGGATGAACTTGCGGAGGAGCATCAAAAAAACCTCTCCCCGCTTGTTTCAGGCCGCGGCGATCTTTCCAGGTGGCCGGTGAGAACTGGCAAAATACGCAAAATCCACATCGACGGCAGCATGCCTCCGCCTGTCCCAAGCGAGGTTCTTCAGCGGTCTGCCGGAACTGCCGACATGAACCACATACGTCACTGTAAGTCGGTAGCAGATAACATCTTATGACTTATTTGGGTCTGCACTTGGGACTTGGCAGCCAGCCGAGGTGACGAACCGGAAACACGCCCTAGACCTAAATCGTGTGCCAAAACCCTGCCGGCGGCTTGGAAAATCCCATGCTGGGGGCTTGATCTTTCCTTGACTAGCCCCTTGTGCCACGTAGAGTGGATTGAAGGGGAGGTTGCCTTCGGACGCCCATGCCATCCACTTCGTGGGACATTGCTCCTGCTGGAGG
>JAKEGR010000381.1 GCA_022615465.1 Planctomycetota bacterium
AACTTTCGAGTGCTGTGTTGCATTGAAGTCACCGACGCAGACGAGCGGCCCCGTTTGCTTCACCAACAACGGCCAAACCTCCTGCCAATATTTGAAGTAGTCGTGCCCCTTGAGGTCTGTTGGCCGCGGACTGTGCAGGCAGAGCAACCGCAGAGTTGCCGATCCGAGCGGCACGTCGAAGAGGCAGACCTGTCGTCCCGTCGGCCAGAACCGCTCGATGTTTGTAATTGGCAGCTTCGAAAAAACGGCCACCTCGCCCAAATAGGGGATCGACAATCCAGTTCCATATTTGTACTTCGTCGCGATGGACGAAGCCATCACGATCCGGTGCCACAAAGGGTGATACTCCACGAAGATGACGATATCCGGAGCGATGCGTTCGACCTCGGCCAAGAGGCTGGTCTGCTCCGCGTTTTTCGCGGATAGATTGGCAACCAAGATTTTTGTGGATGGAGAGGCGTCCTCACTTGCCGTGAGCGACGGCGTGATCGTTTGCGCTGGCGTGAAATCGGGTGCTATCCAAACCACATGGCAGAGCGCAACGAATCCACCAATCGCCGCCAAATACCAACGCCGCCGCCAAACGGCCCAACCCAACAGCAAATAGACCGGCAAGTAGACGTACAATGTGAACGCGTTGACGCACGTCAACAGGTACGTGCCGTCGTGATGCGCAATCCGCAGCACGGCCAATAGGCTGAGCACCGCCACGCAGCACCAGGCGGCTGCATGGCCCAACTGCCACAGCCGATGCCATCCGCCGCGAAGACCTGCGGCCCTCTCCGCTCGATGTGGCTCATCGCGAGCATCTCCACTGGAGTGCGGCAATAGGACATCTGAGTTTAGGAATCCGGCCACACCAAGATGCTCCTCAGCCGGCTATGCCGGCACATGAAAGGATTGCTGGTCATGGGTCTCAGCCGGTGGCAACGCGCAGGGAAACCTCGACGGATTCACATGGTCGCGACGATGCCCTCCACAGCGGCGTATTAAAACCCAAGACAGAGTATAACAGACTGGCCATGAGTGACAGGCAGCCGGCAAGACGGATTGCCCGCAAACGCCTACCCACGCACGACATGAAGGACGAACCGACCAGACCACTACGCAGCCGCCTCCGCGGCTGGGCGAGTGTCGATCGCTATCACGGAGAGTCTGTGATACGTGGCGAAATGGCGGAATTCGTCATCGTCCAAGAGAATCGTGCGGCCAGCCTCGATCGCCAGCACTTTCGCGCCTGCGGAGACCATGGTGCGCAGCGTGCGGACGCCCACGGTGGGCACGTCGAACCGCATGTCTTGCCGCGGCTTGGCCACTTTTACCACCGTAAATCCGCCTTGCTTGCAGAGTTCGCCGGCGCGCAGGATGCAGGCATCCGTTCCTTCGATTGCCTCGACGGCCATCACCGTCTGGTCCTTCACGCAAATGCTCTGGCCGATGTCGAGTCCTCCCATTTGCTTGGCGATATCCCAGCCGAACTCGATGTCTTTTTGCTGAGCGGCTGAAGGCGGTCGGCCCGCGAATTGCCCAGGTTTCACGAGTAGTTCCGGCGCATAATCGGTGGCGGGGTGAAACCGGATGCCCTCGCTGGCAAACGCATCGGCCAAAGCACCGAGCAGCGTATCATCTCTGCGATCCCGCTCGCGCGTAACGAAGAAACTATAAAATGTCGCGATCGCTTTCCAATCGGGGAGGTGGTGCAACCAGATGCGGGGCTGATACATCAGCACTTTGTGGAACTTGCCCGCCATGGTTGCCTGCCGTATCCCGTGACGCCGAAAAAAGCGGATCGCGCCGCCCAGCCTTCCCCAACCGATCCAATCGAAATCCTGGCAGATCTCACGTAGTTGTGGATCGGCATGATCCACCACGCCCAAACAACTTACGTGATAATTCTGTTGCCGCAGTGCCTCGGCCACGAGCAGCGGAAATCGGCCCCAGGCAGCCAGAAGACCCACGCGACGATCCTCCGGATCAAACGAGCTATCCCGTGAACGATCTAGCATGGCGTGGGAATCAAAAGGGTGTGCCACCGGCGGTGCCAGTGACTGTTGTTAATGGGATCGTAACGCGGCCCGCGGCCGCAATCATAAAACGCAGGGAACGCCGTCTCTGGCGTTCCGGGGATAACTCAAGCCGCTTTGTCCACGCCGGGCGCCGCGGCGTCTTGGTTCAGGGCCGATTGCAGTTTCGCGACCGCCGCCCGTAGCTCCTTGAATTCTTTCCGCATTTCCGGCAGCTTGGCCCAAGCTGCTTGTTTAAGCTTCTGCTGACGTTCGGGCGTGGCGGGAATGCCCATCATCACCACGCCATCCGGTACATTGTTGATGATGCCCGCCATCGCGCTGAGCATCGCGCCCGTGCCAATGTGTACATGATCGCGCACGCCTACCTGACCACCCATGACCACGTAATCGCCCGTCGTCGTACTGCCTGCGATGCCTACCTGAGAGCAAATGAGATTGTGCCGGCCGATCCGGCAGTTGTGCCCAATCTGCACGAGGTTGTCGATTTTCGTGCCATCGCCAATTGAGGTGGCGCCGTACGTGCCACGGTCGATCGTCGTTCCGGCGCCGATCTCCACGTCGCTGCCGATGCGTACATGGCCAAGCTGCGCCGCTGGCACATGCCGGCCACCGACCTGCGAATAACCAAAGCCGTGCGCGCCAATGACCGCACCGCCGTGAATGACCGTCCGGTCGCCAAGGACCGTATTCTCATAAAGGACCACGGCCGGGCCGATCGTCACGTCCTCGCCGATCTTGCAGCCGGGCAGGACGTGTGCTCCGGGGAGAATCGTTGTGTTTGCGCCAATTTCACAGTCGTCGCCGATTGTCGCGCCTGGATGGATTGATACCCAAGTTCCCAACCGGGCCGAAGGACTGACAATCGCTTGCGAGCTGATTCCAGTCGACATTTTCGACCGGGGCGGCCGAAAGTGAATTACTATTTTGGAAAACGCCGTGTGAACGTCGGCTACGACAATCGCTGCCGGCCAGTCACA
>JAKEGR010000067.1 GCA_022615465.1 Planctomycetota bacterium
GTGTCTCGCTCAGCTCAATCGTCAGGTCGAGGCCACACGCGACAGCCGGCCGCAACTGAGCCACTTGCGCGAATCCGGCGCGATCGAACAGGACGCCGACCTCGTGATGTTTGTCCACCGCGATGAATACTACCAGACCAACGAAGAGGACCGCGAGCGAGTGCGCGGCGAGGCCGACTTGATGATTCGCAAGCAGCGGAACGGGCCGACAGGCGATGTGAAGCTCACCTGGTTCCACGAATTCACGCGGTTTGAAAACGCGCAGCAGGCTCCCTTCACGGAGTTTCAAGATTTTGGGCCGGCAGATTTCTAACCCAACATGCTATGCCTGCCGTGTCGCAAAACGGCTGGCCTGTTTCGCCACATCCACGCCAACCAATTCGCACCACGCCGCCAGAAGTCGTCGAAATACCTGGCCTGGTCGGCCAGTCCCGATACTAATGCGATCGCATTGAACGATTGGCAGCATGCAGACCGACGTACTGGCCAGCATCAATTCGTCGGCCGCATGGAGTTCATCGACCGTGAGATCCCGTTTGACGAACGGAATGCCGAGTTCGTCGGCCAATTCCTCGACAACGCCGAGAGTCACGCCGCTCAAGATATGTTCGCCGCGTGGCGAGACGAGGCCCTCCTCCTCGCGATAAAGGAGGATGTTGGCCGTCGTGGCCTCGGCGACAAAACCGTCCTGATCGAGCAGAATGGCGCGCGCGCCTGGCTGGGCGGCCGCGGCCCGTGCGTCGGCCAGATAGTAATGCATCCGGCTGCGGCACTTCAATTCCGGCGGCCAACAGTTCGACGGAACTTGTCGGATGTCGCTCACCAGAACCGACAGGCCTCGCTCATACTGCCCAGCCCACAATTGGAACGGAAGCGGCTGGCCGTGGACACATACGGTTGGCCGGTTTGTGCCAAGAACACCCGGTGTCACAAACGCCACGATCGACCAGTCATCGTCGTCGGCCAGCAGTCTGGCGTTTCGCTCGATAAACTCGGGAATCGCTTGGGCAATCTGAACAAGGTTGTTCTCCGCTTCCAAACCTACGATTTCCAGCGACCTCCGCATTCGCCGCAGGTGAGCGTCGAGCCGAAATGCGTTGTGGCGGAACGTCCGCAATCGCTCCGTGACCGTCGCACCTGTTTGAAACCCCACATCGTCGACGGAGATTCTCAACTCCGAATTGGGGATCCAGTTGCCATTCCTAAATGCCAAGAGTGTATCCATATCGGCAGTATGACGAGCCAGGGCACATGGCGGAAGGCGTTGCGGATGAGATCGGGACGAGCCGACCACTGCATCTCATTCGCACCGAGTCGCGGTGATGGAAAGCTGCCGCCGCCACTTGGCTCACATTCAATTGCCTGCCAATGCCGCTATGCCAGTCAAGCTGGTGTATTCCCATGTCATCGCCATGGCGGATCGCACTCCCAGATAACAGAACAAATCGTGATGTGATCCAATCTGGCGGCTGAGATCGCGATTGACGATTTTCGCTGCGTGCTCGGGGCCAATGCAACCTGGACCGCGATAGCCGAGCGCCTGCGGTCGGCTGCGGTCGATAAAATGGTAGTAACGCATGGCTGGGTCCGCGCAGTTGTTCAGGAGCAGCATCCGGTTTACTTGCGTCATGGCCTGCCCATGGTACCGGCCCTCGCCGAGCCAATGGGCGTGCAACGCAGCCGACATGAGCACCACATTCATGGGAACCCGATCGGGATGCACGCGTTCGGCCAATCCGTGGCCGTGGAGCGTCCCGCCTCCAAGAACGTGCAGCGCGCCGGTGACAATGCGTGCGCCAAGGCTGAAGCCGACGAGCGAAACGTGCGTCTCGGCCGGCATTTGATCCAGCAACCATGCCAGTTGGCAGCCAGCCGGGTCCGTGCGCGCCGCCTTGACGCGCACGTCTTGCAGCAATCCGCCCACTTTGGCCGAGGGCCAGGAGAAGATCACAAGGCGAATTGGCTCGTCCTTCGCCCCGTTGTCGATGAGGCGCCGATAAACGGCAAGGCCTTGCGATTTCGCGTCCCCCGCGGTGACTTGATTGCCGTGGACGAAAACAATTGTCTTCACCGCCGGATCGAACGCCAGGAAGCGTTCCAAATCAGAAGGCTCCCAGGAACGGTACCCGACCGCATCACGAATCGCGTAAGTCTCCAGCTTCAAGCCGCGCTCGCACGACTCACGAGTACAGCTCCCGCACAGGGCGCGAGTATCGATGACGACAATCTCGTCCTGCGGACGAATGCCGTTACAAAACCGGATGCCTCCGGGATCGACCCCGGCCGCCGTCACCGTTGCCGCCGACCCACCCACAAATCGGAGCGCCAGCAGCGTCGCCAGAAACAGCCGCCAGGTCCAATCCATGCCTCGTTCGGCCAGCCGATCCGAAGCGAAACCAAACCGGTTCAGTCCTGCTGTCATTTCCATCGAACGTACCGCCGTTTCGTTCTGTCGATTCCGCGACGCATTTATGTAGAGAATCGATACCGTGGTCACAATCCTTTAATTCCTGGTGGATTGTAGCGATTGGATGCATGGTTGCCGGTTTTGCAGTGTGCCGCCGGGGCATCCTGGAATAACCGTAAAGAGCCTACCACGTTTTCCCTCCCCTTGTCGAACGCATGTTGAAAAAAATCATCTGCCACGTTTGCACTTCGCAACGTGTGATGTAGAGTTGCACAGCCTACCGTTCCAAACGCTCGGCAAGGGAAGAACCCAAACCGTGCCGCGGAACCCAACGCCCGCTGGCGTTGCCCGCCCCGGCCAACCGGCCCGCAGCCCGCCCATTCGGTGTCTGAACCAGGAAAACCAGACAACCCCACCCAAGCAGCGACTCCCTCCGCTGCTTACTGAGGAGACAGAGAACCATGAAGAAGATCGTGTTCGCGTTAGCCGTGGCGATGATTGCGGCCAGTGCCGTCGGCTGCAGCACCTGCAACCGACTATGCCCTGGGCTTTGTGGCCGCGGAGCATTCTGTGGTGGATCGCCCCTGGCCGCCGCGCCTCTGGCCGCGACCCCCATGCAATACATGGCCCCCATCGCCCCCGTGCCCGCCTCGGTCGCAACTCCCTGTGCGGCGCCGGGCACCACCTACTGGGATCCCTGCCAATGCGCCGTCGTTTCTCAGCCGACTGCCGGCGGGCAACCGGCCTTCGCGCAGCCGCAGCTGCAGCCCATGGTTGCGGCACCGATGGCAACATCGGTTGTCGAGCAAGGCTGTGAGCCAGGTTGTGGCTACGAACCAGATTGTAGTTACGAACCGGATTGTAGTTACGAACCAGATTGCTGCTACGCCGCCGAACCGGGTTGCGGAGAACCCTACATGGGCAACATGAGTGACGGACCCATGATGATCAACGGCGGCTGCGCCGATTGTGGCACCGGCGGATTGAGTGGCGTGGTGACCGAAGGGAGCGTCAGCGCTCCGCCCACCCAGCAGTTCGCTGATCCAAAGCCGATGAACGAGTGAACGCTCGACACGACACCATGTCGTTGAACCAAACAATACAATTGGGCACGCTGTCCGTGATACCGGTATCCCCGCCCTCCCAAGCCGGTTGCAACGCGGCGTGCCCCGTGGGTTGATGTCGCCGCAGACGTTCTGCCCACACGATTGCCCTGCTCGGCTGCATCCCCCATCCTGAAGGCAGCCGGGCAGGGCATGTTTTTTTGAGCGGCGGAATCCTGTCGGCAAGCTACAATGGAAGTATGCCCGCCCTCGCCCGAAATCACCCCCGCTGCCCATCGCGATCGCTCGCCAGTCGCCTGCTACTGGCGTGGATTGCCCTTGCCTGCGGCGGCGGTTTGGCCGCCCCGTGCCTCCACGGGCAAATCGTCGCCGAGGAAAAAACGCCTGACCTCGCCGCCCCTCGTTTTGGCGAACCCGACGTGATTCGCTTCCGTGTTGGGGCCGAGATCACGGCTAGCCGCGGCGCCTGCCGCAATATCCTCGCGATGGTCACCGTGCCGCTCGAATGTCCCGAGCAGCAGGTCGAGCTTGTCGATGAAGATTTCTCACCCGAGATCGAGCAGGTGACCTATCGCTTGCTGCAAGGCGGGGCGAATCAGATGCTCATCTCGATCCGCTTCCTGCCAGACGGCGCGACCGCCCATGCCTTCGTCACCGCCGAGGTCTCCACGCGTCCGATCCTGCCGCCCGAAAAGACCGACGATCTGAAAATCCCCAAGCGTCTCCCCGCCAAGCTGCGGTCTTACACGTCCGGCAGCCCCTACATCGAAACCAAGCATCGCAGCATCCGCGATCTGGCCAAGGAAATTTGGAAGGAGATCGACCCGTCGGCCACCGATTGGGAGCGGGTCGAGGCGATTTACGACCACGTGCTCGAAAACATCAAGTATGTCGAAGGCCCGGATAAAGGCGCGCTCGAAACGCTCCGCGACGAGCAGGCCGATTGCCAGGGCCGAAGCGCGCTCTTTATCGCCCTCTGCCGGGCGAACGACATCCCCGCCCGTATGGTCTGGGTCGACGGCCACTGCTTCCCCGAGTTCTATCTCGAGCACGCCGAGGGCGAGGGGCACTGGTACCCGTGCGAATCGGCCGGCACCCGGGCGTTCGGCGAAATGCCGCTCGCACGCACCGTCCTGCAAAAGGGCGACAACTTCCGCGTACCCGAACGCAATGATCGGCTCCGCTACGCCTCTGACTTCCTGATCGGCGTGCCGACCCCAGGCGGCGGTCGTCCCAAGGTCACCTACATCCGCCAGCAGTTGGAGACAATCAGCCGTCAGCCATCGGACGTCGACGATCAGCCGTCAGATCCCAAGTGAAACCGCGGGAAGTTTTGGGCCATCCCCTCTCCGGGCACCGACCGAAGGTTGGTCGGGCGCGGGAGCATAGCAGCCTGTTGAGATTCGTTCGAGTAGCCGAGTCTCTCCGAGACTCGGAATGTAAGCAATGTAAGTTTCGGAACGAAGCGAGTTTCGGAACGAAGCGAGTTTCGGAGAAACTCGCCTACGTGTGCCCGGCGAGGGAGCACAGACCGCTACTTCTTTGCCAGCGCCGCCACAACCGCTTCTTCCAGCCCATCGTGCGAATGGCCCGACCAAACGCTCTTGCCCGTGCGGTCGTACAGCACCAGCGTCGGCAGGCGGGTGATCCCCATCGCGTCGATCGCCATGCCCGCGCCGTAGGCGATCGGCCAGTCCATCCCCTCGACACCGTTGACATACGTCTCAAAAATTTCGCGTTCTTCGGCCTCCTCCGGCGTAAAGCCAACCACGACCAGTCCCTGGTCGCGGTACTTGCCGTGGAGTTCCACCACGCCCGGCATGGCCGCCCGGCACGGCCCGCACCCGCTTGCCCAATAGTCAACCAGCACCACCTGGCCGTGCAAGTCGCCGGCCGTAGGCGGCTGTTCGGTGTTCAGCCAGCCGCTCGCTTCCAACGGCGGCAAGCCCTGGCCCAGGAGCGACTGCTCGCCGCCGTCTGTTTGCGGCCGACGCGCCTGCAGCATGAACATGGCCGCCCCGGCCGCGAGGAGCAGCAACAACAGCGGCCAGCTAGAAGAGCCACACGGGCCGCAGCTACCCGCGCTACAACTGCCTTTTGTCGATTCATCCATGGATTACTCCCACAAAAAGGTGTGAAACTGTACGATCCCTCCCCTCGCCGGGCACCGACCGAAGGTTGGTCGGGAGAGGGTGAGGGTCTGGTCCATTTGTCGGCCAACAGGCGACAACCTTCGTCGCCGGCGTGTAGGGAACGGCCTCTGTGCCGTTCCGTATTTCACGGAACGCCAGGGA
>JAKEGR010000382.1 GCA_022615465.1 Planctomycetota bacterium
GGCCAGCTTCTGGTCTTCGAGCGAGGGAAACTTGCTCGCTTCATGGTTGGTCACCTCGGAGTTCGTGGCGTTGTGGGTCTCTTTCCGCTCCGTGTCCGGCGCGGCCGCGGTGGTTGCTTCCTCCGCCTGCCCGCTCGTGGGCAGGTAGAGCAGGGCGAGCGTGGCGGCGACCAGGAGGCCGGCCAGCATGATCGCGAATGATTTTCCGGAAATAAGCATGGGATCGTCCTCCAATTGCAGGATGCGGCGGATGCGACCGCGCAGCCGCCCCGCGGCCATCGCGCTCGATGCGGCCGGCTGAAACAGAACGCTGCGCGGCATTTGAGCCGCCAGGGCCACGAGCATTTCCGCGTAGGCATGGGGGCGGTTAGTTTGCGCAACCACCACCGCGTCGCAGCAGGCCTCGCGCTCGCGGCGGACAGAGCCGCTCAAGAGCCACACGGCCGGATGGAAAAACAGCAGCGACTCAACAAGCCGCTGCACGAAGTTCACCAAATTGTCCCACCGCCGCACGTGGGCCAGTTCGTGCAACAGCACCATTTCGATCTCGTCGGGCGACCAGCCGGTGAGCGCGGCGGGCGGCAGCAGAATCATCGGCCGCAGGATGCCGACCAGCACCGGCGCGGCAATCCGCTCGCAGACGGCGACCGCCACCTGTCGGCTGATTCGCAGCGACCGGGCCAGCCGCTCGCAGGCTTCGGCAATCGGCCCCTCCTCCAGCACGCGACTATCACGCCGCAGGCGGCCGGTGCCGACGACGCCCGTGGCCAGCAGCGCCAACGTGATCGGCGTGCCCACGAGCCATAACCACGGCAAATACGGGACGCACGATTCGAGCATCGCGGCGGCCGACGCGAGGGCGGCGCTAGCCTTGCCCGCGTTGTTGCTTGGTGCCGGAGTAGCGCTGGCGGGGCCGGAGGCGGTGATCTCCGCGGGCAGCGCCGTGTTACCCTCACCCCGGCCCTCTCCCGGAGGGAGAGGGAGAAGTTGAGGGCTTGCTCCTGGAGGGAGAGGTTGATGGAACGGCTCAGCGACCAGCCACGCCGCGATCCCCACCGGCAGCGCCGCCAACACCACAAGACACGCGAGCGACGCCCCATACCGCGTCTCCGCCGAAGCGTGTCGCATCGCGAAGCGGCACGCCATGGCGGCCAGGCCGACCAGCGTACCCAGCCACAGAAAATGCAACATCGTCCACGCCGCTACCTGCCACCAAGCCACATCGCCGAACGGTAGATACGCATTCATGATCGTGCTCTTGTGGTTTATTCTCTCCGCGCCTTCGCGACTTTGCGTGAAATGTTATTCGCACTCGAACCAATCAGCGTCCGCAGTTCGGCCAGCTCGTCGGCCGAAAGCTGCCCTCCTTGGACCAGATGCGCCACGAGCCGCTGGGCCGAACCGTCGAAAATGCCATCCACCAGTTTGGCGACCATCGACTCGGCCGCGGCCGCATGGGTCACCACCGCCGACCACCGATACCCGCGTCCCTCGCGCTTCCGGCGCACCAGTCCCTTGTCGAGCATCACCCGCAACATCGTGGCCACGGTGGTGGTGGCCACGTCGCGGCCGCGCCGCAGCGACTCACACACGTCGCCCAGCGGCGACGGCCCGCGGTTCCACAGCACGCGCAGGATTTCCAGTTCGCCGTCCGTCGGATGTTGGCTGGCAGGTCGGGCCATCGCTGTCTCCTTCGCCCATGATGTGAATGATTTCCCGTGCGACGTATTCTAACGAATTAGAACGCACGATGTCAATAGCCGGCCCATCGACCCACGCCAGCGACAGCCAAATCCACGAAAAACAGCAAACTTTGTCGCATCCCGTCTGGGTCTTGGGCCGCGAACCCCTGGAAATCACGTCGAAAAAACCGACCTGCGGCAGGCGATTTGTTCTTGACCTGCAAGTCCTGTTAAGAAAAAATAGAAGAACCGGGCGGTTCCTGGTGGACAGCGGGGATCGCTCGCGTCGCGGACGAAGCACTTCTTCAACAGGCTCTGTACCTTGGCCTGGCAAGGTGCTTCTGATGATCTGCAACCCGGTGGATTTCGAGGATCGTAAACCCACTTTTCACGGAGCGAACTTCCCATGGCCCGAAAACCTATCTCCAACGACCGTTATCGGCTTGTAGGCACTTACGAACGGCTGCGTAAGTCGCTGCTGGACCGGCCGGACGACGGCCGACTTGACAAAGCCCTTTCCTATTGGGTTCTGCCTAGCGACCGCCGGCTTCCCATGGCCTTTCTCGATCGCACGGTGCGCGACCTGCTCTCGCGCCCCATCGAAGAACTGATGGTGACGCCAGGTATCGGCCAAATGAAGATCATGGGGTTCTTCGAGTTGTTGAAGCGGATCTCCAAGACCACGCAGCCCGACGCCCCCTTTGGCCTGAATAACACGGAACCAACCAGGCGACAGAAGCCGGCTGTCCGTGGCTTTGATCCGTTGGTTGTTTCCGAATCGCTGTGGGTGAGTTGGAACGAAACGGTTCGGCGTTACGGCTTGGGACAGGAAAAGCTTGGCCGGCTGGCACCCTCCCTGCAATCGTTGCCCACGGTGATCTGGCATTCGCGTCTCAACGAATACGCAGGCCGTTCGCTGGCGGAAATCCGCCACATGAAGACACACGGCGAACAACGCCTTAATGCGATCCTCGAGGTCTTCTACACCGTCCATGAAGCACTCGCCACCTCCACGTTGCAAGCGAACATCGACGTGATCGTCGTCCCCCGGTTCATCCCGCCGATGACGCGCTGGCTCATGGAAACGATCGACCAGCCTGGATTTCCTGCCGTCGAGGCGCTGCACCTGCACCTCGTCAAACCGTTGATTCACCAGATTAAGATCGACCTCGGCGACCGGGTGGCCGTGTTGGCTGCGAACCGGCTGTCGCTCGACAAGAACGCGCCGAGCGTCAAACAGCAGGCGGACACGATCGACGTTACGCGGGCGCGCGTCTATCAGTTGCTCGAAGACTGCGCGAAAGTGATGAACGTTCGCTGGCCGGAAGGCCGTTGGCTGTTTGCGCCGCTCACTGCGCGGTTCGGCACGGCCGATCCCACAACCATTGGTCTGATGCATGGCATCATCAACCTGTTTTACCCACACGAACCGTCGGCCGGGGCAATGCTCGACGAACACCGTTACGCCGTGCATGCGTAACAGCGAGCCAGGGAGATCCCGCGATGAAATCGTTCTTGGCCGTCTTGGTTCTTGGTTTCGCTGTTCCGGCCCGCGCGGCGGACTTCGCTCCGGTCGTCGAAATCGAAGAGGACGTCTACACCCACACCAACGCCGACAACGGTTCCGGGCCGATGTGGTGCTCGGGTTCGACCTGTCTCGTGCGGACGGGCGA
>JAKEGR010000383.1 GCA_022615465.1 Planctomycetota bacterium
CAGCGCAAGTACGCACAGGGCGGACGAATGGATCAGCAGTGGGTTCGGAGCGAACGACGCGGCTTGCAGCTACCGCGCAACCGTCCAGTTCGCTCCTATTCACGAGGAGGCCTCCTCATTTTTTTTGAATGGACAGTTATCGATCTGTTAAAAAAAGCTTTGTCAGCGATCTGACTTCTTCAACTGGCTGCTAGCCGAGAATGGACGTGCGTATGCGTGGTGAGTCGCCCATCAATCAGACGGGTGGTAGAGTCAAGAAGCGACGACAGGACATCACAGAATAAACTTGCTCAAATCCTCATCCTTGGTGACCTCTTCCAGCCGCTCGCGGACGTAGGCCGCGTTGATTTCGACGCTGCCCATTTTCATATCGGGCGCCTCGAAGGAAAGCTCTTCGAGCATTCGCTCGAGGATCGTGTAGAGCCGTCGTGCGCCGATGTTTTGGGTGCGCTGGTTCACCTCATAGGCGTAGCTGGCCAGGGCATCGACGGCGTCCGGCGTGAAGTCGACATCGACGCCTTCGGTCTTCATCAGGGCCGTGTACTGCTTGGTGAGCGAGCTTTTCGGTTCCGTGAGGATGCGCACGAAGTCGTCCTTGGTGAGGTCTTTCAGCTCGACGCGAATCGGAAATCGTCCTTGCAATTCAGGCATGAGATCGGCCGGTTTCGCTCTGTGAAACGCGCCGGCCGCAATGAAGAGCACGTGGTCGGTTCGCACGTAGCCGTACCGCGTGTTGACGACCGTCCCTTCGACGATGGGGAGCAAGTCGCGCTGGACGCCCTGACGCGAGACATCCGCTCCGCGGCCACCCTCGCTGGCCACGATCTTATCCATCTCGTCGAGAAAAATAATGCCGAGGTTTTCGGCCATCTCGATCGCCTGGGCGTTGACCTTCTCCTGGTTGATCATCGCCTCGCATTCCTGCTCGAACAGCACATGCCGGGCCTCGGCCACGGTCATCTCGCGCCGCGAAACGGCTTTGGGCAGAATTTTTTCGATCATCCCTTGGAAGTCAAAATCCATCGCGTCGCTCCCCGGACCCATGCCGGGAATCATCATCGCGTGGGCCTTCTGCTCGATCGTGATTTCGACCGTGCGCTGCTCCATTTCGCCGGCGACCAACATGGCCCGCATCTTTTCGCGAGTGCGTTCATAACGCTCGGGCGCATTGGGCGAATCGACGCCGACGTCAAACGATTGCGGCGAGGGAGCAAGCAAATCGAGCAGCCGCTCTTCGACTCGCCGTTGGGCCTCAGGTTCGACGCGTTCCAATTCCTGAGTGCGCACCAGGCCGATGGCATTCTCGACCAACTCGCGGACCATGCTCTCCACATCGCGGCCATAATAGCCGACTTCGGTATACTTGGTGGCTTCGACCTTGATGAACGGCGCGCCAGTCAGCGTGGCCAGCCGTCGGGCGATCTCGGTCTTGCCGACCCCCGTGGGGCCGATCATAAGGATGTTTTTTGGGGCGACTTCCTTGCGGAGTTCGTCGTCGAGGCGCTGCCGACGCCAGCGGTTGCGGATGGCGATCGCGACAGCCCGCTTGGCGTCGTCCTGACCGACAATGTGGCGATCAAGCTCAGTAACGATTCGTCGAGGCGTCAGGTCATGCACGGCAGTTCCTCAATGATGATGTTGCGATTGGAATAAACGCAGATGTCGGCGGCAATTTCCAGCGATTTCTGGACAATCTCGGCAGCGGAAAGGTCCGAATGGGCTACCAGGGCACGGGCGGCGGCAAGCGCAAAATTGCCTCCCGAACCGATGCCCAGAATGCCGTCGGTTGGTTGGATCACATCGCCGGTGCCGGAGACAAGCAGCGTATTTTGGGCGTCGACTACCGCGATCATCGCTTCGAGCCGACGCAACGCTCGGTCCATCCGCCATTCCTTGGCCAGTTCTGTGGCTGCCCGGGGCATATTGCCCGGATAGTCCTTCAGCTTGGCCTCGAACCGCTCGAGCAGGGCGAAGGCGTCCGCCGCCCCGCCTGCGAAACCGGCAATCACGCGGCCGTCGGCTAGCTTGCGGATTTTCTGGGCGTCGGACTTCATTACCGTATTGCCAAGGCTTACCTGGCCGTCGCCGCCGATGGCCACGCGGCCCTGGTGGCGGACGGTAAGGATCGTGGTGGAGCGGAATTTGTGATCGTTCTTCATTGGAGATTCGTAAGAGGGGTCGCTGGTTCAAAGGGTCGCAGTAGCACCGGAGACCCGGTAGCACAGGCGGCCCGCCTGTGACGAAAATCAACACTGGCAAGCCGCCAGGGCCACCCCCGCTGCCCGCAGCATGTTGGGTCGTGGATTGGCTGCGATCATTTTGCAGTCATTGTGTCCCATTGTCGAGTGAATGACCAGGGGACGAACCTCGGCGGTCGCATAGCTTCGGCGGGCGGATTCGGGTAAGTTGCTGCCATGGAACAACAACCTGATACAGGCCAAAAGAGCGACTCTTTGCCGCGAAGCCCTGAGTTGATGAGTCGGGACGATACGGCCCTGCTAGTTGTCGATGTGCTTGAAAAACTCATCGGATTGGTGCGCGACTACGCGAGGATTGTGTGGAACATCCGTCTGCTCCTCGATGCCGCCAGGGTGCTTGGCATCAGCGTGGCCGCCACGGAACAGAATCCGGATAAGCTTGGACTGACCACCTTGCCGTTGGCGAAACTTCTCAAGCCACCCGCCGCCAAGATGGCATTCAGTTGCGGAGAATGTGGGAAGATCTTCAGTGGTTGGCGAAACGAAGGGGTGTATCGTGTGCTCCTGTGCGGCATCGAGACGCATGTCTGCATCGCGCAGACAGCCCTCGATCTCACCGCGGCCGGGTTTCAGGTTTTTGTTGCCGCGGATGCGGTCGGCGCGCGGAATGCCATCGATCATGAAGTGGCCCTGCGGCGTCTGGAGACGGCCGGCATTGTACTCACCACGACCGAGGCGGTCATATTCGAGTGGTGCCGCACGGCGGCCGCGCCCGAATTCAGGCAGATCATGGCACTCGCAAAGGAGACGCCGCCCGGATAGCACCGGCGATGCGTAGCATCGCGACTGGAGCATTTTCCAAGTCTGCGCCGACGCCGTATCCAAGTCAGAAATGCCCTGGAACCCATTAACCGACGTGGCGGTGGCGCATCCTGTGTATGGTCGACAGCAGGCTGTGTTTGACAGAACTTCCTAGCTATCGCAGATTCACAGCGATTGCAGTGTTTTTTCTTATTGTCACAGCGGCCAGGATCCTTGCCAGGGTGCCATCGAGCCGTTAGCTTGGTATGAGTTGCGAAATATCTGGTTGGGCAGCGAGGTCAAGAGCGTGTTAGTTCTCAGTCGAAAAATTGGCGAGCGCATTCTGATCGGTGACAATATCTCGGTGACTGTCGTGAAGATCGGCCACGGCGGCGTGCGGATTGGTATTGAGGCCCCCCCGGAGTTGGCTGTTGTGCGGGAGGAGTTGGCCAGGGAATTAGAGCGTGTCGATCGGGCTAACGCAACTCGGCAGGTGGATGCGATCGCTGAGAAAGAGCTCACTCGCTGAAACGCCTTTTCCTTCCCCGTCACTTCGTTTGTGTCGAATGTTTCTGTTCGGCGACCGGCTTGCGGCGCGCGGTGCGGGGCGTAACGACCAGATCGCTCCGGACATCGACGAACGCTGGTCCATCGATGGAATCCAATTGTCCGTTGTTGGCGGCGAAGTCGAGAAGCCGCTTCCGCTTGTCCGCAAAGGTTGATTCGCGGGCCACGTTTTCCTGGCCGGGCGCGCCGCCCCAGACGATCCGCGTGCCGCCACTGGAAATGATTTCAAACGTGTAAAACTTCTCCTCGTCGCGTAATACAGGCTGTTGTGACGGCACAATCTCGACGAGCCGCAATTGTTGCCAGACATCGCTGAGTTGTGCGGCAAGGATTGCGCCGCCCATCGCGCGTTCGTCTTTCCAGATGTCGCCAACAAGAGGCCGGCTGGCGATGCCCGTGATGCGCGGTAGATAGCGAAGTTCAATTTCGTTAAGGTCGGCTTCTGGCAATCGAACGGCATGAACATCGATCGGCAGCAGAACAACACCGCGGGTGTCGGTTGACTCGACAGCAGCAACCGGGCGGCGATATTCCAATTCAATTTCAAGGGTACTTGGCAAGTTGCGGCTGATTCTTCCAACCGAGGCGATCCAAGGATGGAGACGGAATGCAGCCGTTACGCGGCGGCGCAGCGTCTCCCAATCGTCGAGGATTGAGAGAGTACCATCGAGGCCAGCTTCGCGAAGCACCTCGGCCTTCACGTCGGAGCGAATCCAGGTCGGAGGAGGCGTGACACGGATGTTGTCGGCCGCAAGCTGGTATCGTGGATGGCGAGCAACGACGGGCGCATAGTGGCGCCATAAGAGATGGCATGCGAAGCCACAGGCGACGATTGCCAGCAGGCTCGCCCAAACGCGCGGTCGCAGTCGAACGTATTGCCGCCAGCCACTGGATGAGCCGGCGATTGACTTCTTTTTCAGGGAACTCAAAGCGACACCTCCTTGTGCCGGCAAATCGTCCGTCCAGCCGTAAGGCGAGTTGCCGGGGCAATTACCAGACTTCGATTTCCGTTTCCAACTCGACGCCCATGCGTTCGGCCACGAGATTGCGAACGACTTCCACAAGCGCGAGCACGTCACGCGAGGTTGCGTCGGGGTGGGCGATGAAGAAGTTTGCGTGTCGCTGGCTGACTTCGACGCCACCGACTCGCTCGCCCTTCAGTCCGGCCTGGTCGATCAACATGCCAGCGCTGATGCCGCGCGGATTCTTGAATATGCAACTAGTGTTTTCGTGGGCCATTGGCAGATTCGACTTCTTGATGATCCACTGTTTTTGCATTCGCTTCGTGAGTTCGTTCGGATCCTCTTCCTCCAATTCAAACTGTGCTTCGAGAATCACCAACTCATCGAGGCTGCTTTGGCGATAGGCGAAAACCATGTCGTCGCGATCACGCTGCAGAATC
>JAKEGR010000384.1 GCA_022615465.1 Planctomycetota bacterium
CGGCTGCGATCGCGATCAGGCTATAGGCGCTGATCTCCATGCCTAGTTTGAAGCCCGCCCGGCTCGTTTCGATCGTGGCCCGTTTGAGGTCCTCAGGCGGTGCGAATGCGATCGAATGGAGCAGAAAATCGAGTTTGCCAAGCTTCTTGCGGCAGACATTCATCAATTCCGCGACATCCTCGTCCTTGGTCACGTCCATGGGCTGGAGAAATGCCACGTTGGGGTTGCCTTCGGTGAGCTTCGCCAGCCGGTTGAGGTTCTTCTTCCGTTCGTCGTCGGGCTTATCCGGCATATAGGAAAACCCGCATACGCCGCCTTCGTTCAAGATCTGTTCGGCGATGGCCCAAGCGATCGACTGCTTGTTAAACACGCCGGTGATTAGTCCGCGGCGGCCGGCAAAAAGAGGTTCCATTGCGACTCCTGATTGGTTACGTGAAACCGAGGCTCAGGCAACACAGGTTAGCAGCAAAAGGCTTACACCGGTATGTTGCATAAATGAGACACCCATATGTTGCACAATTGATGTCAGCGGTTATAATTCTTCGCCGAACAAGTGGGCTTGGCTTTCGTGCCTGACAAGCCCCCCATACGTCTCAAAGTATCTCCAATTGCAATGTCAGACATCGTAGCGAGCCTTTTCCGCCTGTCCAGCGAGATTACCGAGGTCGGGGAGTTACTCGATCCGGCCATTGACCTGGTGGTGACGGCGACAAATGCCGAGGCTGCGGCAATTATGCGGGCCGCGGTGCCGCAGTGGACCGTGGAAGCCGCCAGGGGAATTTCGGCCGCCGCGGTCCCGGTCGACGTGGCCGCCGAGGCCCTGGAACGCGACGACGTGGTCGAGAGTAAACGTTGGTGGGCGGCGCCGCTGACGCTCGGTCGGTGTTCGGGCATCGAGCCGACTGATGTGGCAAGGGTGCTGTTGGTGCGGGGCCGGACGACTGCAGCGCAGTTCGCTGCCGCGGCCCGCGCCGTGGCCGATGCGATCGCCCTCGTCGGCCAAAAGCAGCGAGCCGACGACCGCATCCGCCGGCTCCAAACGATTCTCGACATCACCCATGAGTGGCATCAAACCAACGAAATGGAAACGCTGCTGGTGCGTATTGCCGAGGCTGCGACCATGCTGTTGGATGCCGACCGGGCCAGCATTTTTCTGTGGGATAAACCAAACAAGACAGTCGTCGGTCGGCCGGCGCTCGGCGTGAAAGGCGGCGAGTTGCGGTTGCCTGACGATGTCGGCATCGTTGGCCAGGTGATTCACACGGGCGGGCCTCGGCGCGTGGGCGGCATCCATGACGCCGACGAGATCAATCGGGCCGTCGATCGCAAGACGGGGTACCATACGGAGACGATTCTCTGCGTGCCACTCACGTCACCGGGTGGAACACGTCTCGGCGCATTCGAAGTGCTCAACAAGCGGGGTGGGCCGTTTACGGCGGAAGATCAGCGTGGCTTGATCGAGCTGGCGTCCTACGCGGCGATTGCGCTCGAGCACACGCAACATTTCGCTGACCTCGTCGCCCGACATGATAAGCTGGTCGAGCAGGCCGCACAAGAAACGCTGCTCGTCGGTGAGAGCACGGCGGTTCAAGCGGTGCGGTCGACCGTCCGCCGCGTGGCCGATACGGACCTTGCGATACTGATTCTGGGAGAGAACGGAACAGGCAAGGAGATTGTCGCACAGTCGATCCATTTCGGCAGTCGACGGCGAAAGCACCCGTTTATCGCCGTCAACTGTGCGGCACTGGCGGAGACCTTGCTGGAGAGCGAGCTATTTGGCCACGAGAAAGGGGCGTTTACCGACGCCCATGAGGCTCGGGCTGGGAAGTTCGAACTCGCTTCGGGAGGCACGCTGTTTCTTGATGAGATCGGCGACATGAGCCTGTCGGGCCAGTCGAAACTGCTGCGCGTGCTGGAGGAAAAAACAATCGTTCGCGTCGGTGGCAGCAAGCCAATTCATACCGACGTACGCATCCTTGCCGCGACAAATCAGAATCTGGCCGACCTGGTGCGGGCGAAACGCTTCCGACAAGACCTCTACTTTCGACTCAATGTCGTGATCTTCGAGCTTCCACCGCTCCGCGACCGCGGCGACGATATCATGCTGCTGGCCGAACATTTTCTTGGGCAATTCTGTCGCCGCGCCGGCCGCGGCATGCTGAAATTCACGGCCGCCGCCAGGAAACGCTTGATCGGCCACACGTGGCCTGGCAATGTTCGCGAATTACGCAATCTCATGGAACGGCTGGCGTATCTTTCGTCGGGCGAGCGGATCGAAGCAGAGGATTTGGCCTTCATCCTCTCGCCATCCGCTTCGCCGACATCGCTCGTCGAAGCTGGATTGGAATTGAACGAGGCAACACGCCAGTTCCAAGAGAACTACATTCACCAATCGATTGAGCGGGCGCGTGGCAATGTGAGCCAGGCCGCCAAAACACTGGGGGTGCATCGATCGAATCTCTATCGCAAGATGCGGCAACTCGGCATCGAGACAGGAGACGTTGGCGACGAAGCGGACGAATAATCCCGATCATTCGCGGAGTGCTGGAAACGAGGGCAGTTGATGGCACGCGCCCACCTTACGGAAACACCATCTCGACAAACCGCTTCAGAAGCGTGTTGGCCTCGGGCGTTTCGTGACAGCATGCAATGAAATGGTCGTACGAAACACTGGCGATCCGTTCGATATACTCCGGATAAGCGCGGACTCGTTCCGAGAGTGCCGAGAGGTCGAGTTCGGGATGAAACTGGGTGCAATAGATCGGCCGGCCGGCAAAACAGAATGCCTGCTCAGGCACGCGGTCCGACGAGGCCAACAGCATCGCGTCCGGCGGCAGCACGACGACATGATCCTCATGGCCTGCCTGGCCAGCGAACACTGGCGGCAATTGCCCGAACAGCGGATCGGCACGGCCGGCCTCGGTGAGCCTGAGTTCGATCGTACCAATTTCCGCGTTCGGCAGGTCGTTCACACACCGACCGCCCAGCGCCCGAGTCATGGCTTGAAACCCCCAGCAGGAAGCAAACGTCGGCTTGGCGATGTTGTGGATTTGCCGCATGCTTTCCAGCGCCCGGTCCAACCACGCTCCTTCGCCAGCCGCCGAGTAGTGGCCGCTGCCGCCCAGCAGAATCATGTCGGCTTGTACGAGCAGGCTGGCCGGCGGCGCGGCCTTGAGCAAATCGAATACGTCGATCGCCGATGCATCGCACTCCAGCCGCCGCGCAAAGCAACGGACTTCCTGACCTTGCATCGCGTCATCGGAATTGCGGGTTTGTAACAGCAGGTAGCGGAGTCGCGCCATGGGAGCTTCAGAAGGAGATCTTGCCAGTCCATGGAACGGGACAAATTCCTTGTCCCGACTACGTCGTTACCAGGTCAATCGCCGCGGCCATGGTGTTCATCAGCGTATCGAGTTCGTCGAGCGAGATCGCCAGCGGCGGCATGACGTACAGCACATCGCCCAGTGGCCGAATCCACACGCCACGCTGAATCGCCTCGCGGCAGACGCGCCACGCGCGGCGCTCTTCGGCCGGATACGGCACCCCCGTCGCCTTGTCTGCCGTGAGATCGAGTGCGCCAATGAGACCCCGCTGCCAAGTCGCGGCCACGTGCGGATGCTCGGCCAACCGGCATAGATGTTCGCCGAGCCGCGAGACTTTCCGCGGAAGCGATGCCAGGGTCTGCTCTTCTTCAAACAGGTCGAGCGTGGCCAGCGCCGCGGCGGCTGCCAGCGGGTTGCCGCTGTACGTGTGGCCGTGGTGCAGCGTTCGCTGCTGGTCGAAGCTGCCGAGGAATGCGCCATGGATTTCGTCGTGCGTCAGCGTTGCCGACAGGGGTAGATAACCGCCCGAGAGGCCCTTGCCCAAGCAGAGCAAGTCAGGCACGACATGTTCCTGTTCGCAGGCGAACATCGTCCCTGTGCGGCCGAAGCCAACGGCCACTTCGTCGGCGATCAAGAGTACGTTGTTTCGCTCGGTCAA
>JAKEGR010000385.1 GCA_022615465.1 Planctomycetota bacterium
AGTCATAACGACGCGGTGTTGGGCCTTGCCGACCAGGATCGCCATCGTGCCGCCCAGGCAGCCGGGTCCGCAGTTCCGCCTGTTCCCAGAGAGCGGCAATCATGTTTGTTTCATGGCAGTGATCCAACATTCTGTGATCTCCCGGTCGAAATGACTGCCGGCCTTTTCACGCAAGCACTCGAGGGCGGCCGAAACCGCCAGCGGTTTCCGGTAGGGCCTCTTGCCGGTGATTGCGTCGAATACGTCGACCACTGCGAGCAACTTGGCCCAGGGGTGGATTTCATCGCCGAGGATTCCCACCGGATAACCATTCCCGTCGATATGCTCGTGATGCTGGTAAACCATCATCAGTTGACCGAACTCGAATTCACGGTGGTCCACTAGCTCCTCGAAGCCGCGTTGCGGATGGAACTCGACGAGTTCCCTCTCCGCGTTACTAAGCCGGCTCGACTTCTCCAGGATGCGTGCGGAGATAAGCCGTTTGCCGATGTCGTGCAGCATCGCCCCGGTGGCAATTTGTTTCAGTTCGTTTTCGTTATTGATTCCAAGCTGCGTGGCAAGCAACAGACTGTAGCCCGCCACGTTGGTCACGTGGGTGAACGTGTGAGCATCGTGCCGCGCGATGTGGAACAGCTCGATGGGCACAACTTCGCTCGAGGCCAGCAGCGCGGAGAGGTTGTGACCAATCCGCTCGGCCAGTGAGACAAACGCCTCGCATTGGATCAGCCGCAGCGTGCGATCGACTTCAGACGCGACGGCAAGCTGAACGGCCGCGAATCGCTGAGTGCGTGGCAGCGTTTCTTCCTGGATCACGGAGTCCAGCGACTCGAACAGTTGGGTACTGAACTGATTGAATTCTCCGGTTCGAACGAAAAGATGCTGGAGACCAGCCTCCCGCAGCTCCAAAAACTGCTCTGGCGTGATGGGATGGCCGGCCCGGCAAAACAGCATGGGGGGCGTGCGAGGCGCGTATCGTGCGAACAGGTCAACACCCGTCGCGCCCGTGCAGGCCAATAGTTCGATCTGCACCGGTTCATAGCCGGTAACAACCGCCGCTTCGCCAGTATTTCGGGCTGTAGTAGCGGACATCGAGGTACCAGGACGGTAAGTTCCGAGACGCCTTACCAGTTTAGATCGCCAATTACGCTCGTGGCGCGATTGCCCCGTTGGATCGATGGAACAGCGAATTACCGCCAGACTTGTTATTCCGGTGAGCAGCAAACTATCGATTGAATGGAGCTTGCTTCCCAGCCCATCCCGTCCAAGACGAGGCCGCCCAGGCAGCACTTCTGCTAACGCCGTCAGAAAGTCTGGGCACACCCGCAGAAGGAGGGTCTATCGCCGCGGCAGTACAATTTTGTACAATCGTGCAGCAATTGGCCGTTCCATAAACTGTGCATCCCATTAGGCTAGAGGACGAACCGCAAAGTGGCCCAGTTTTTTTCGGATTATACATGGCCCTGGCTGGCCTACACGCTGGCCGCGCTGGTCCACATTGCTCTGCTGCTTAATCTGGTGGCCGTTGCAGCGCTATTGTTCATTTGGCTCGAGCGAAAAATTTCGGCCCGAATCCAGGACCGGCTTGGTCCGACGCGTGTCGGCGGCAAGTTTGGCTGGCTGCAGACACTGGCCGACGGCTTGAAGCTGCTCACCAAGGAGGATTTGATGCCGGGCGGGGCGGATGCGTTTCTATTCAGGCTTGCGCCCTACATCAGCTTCTGCGCGTCCTTTTCCGTGTTCATGGCGATTCCGTTCGCCGGCGGCCAGTATCCGTTTGTCGCGATTCATCTGAACGTGGCCGTGTTCTTCATCCTGGCAGTGCTGGGACTCGAAGTCTTTGGGGTGATCCTGGCCGGTTATTCGTCGGCATCGAAGTGGTCGTTGTTCGGTGCGATGCGCGAAGCGGCGCAGGTCGTAAGCTACGAGGTGCCGCTCGGCCTGTGTGCCGTTGTTCCGGTGATGCTTGCCGGCTCGATGGACCTCGTTTACATCGGCGATCGGCAGGCGGGCGGGTTCTGGAATTGGTACCTGTTCCACGATCCGTTCACGTTCATCACGTTCTGGGTTTACTTCACGTGCGCCACGGCCAGCGTGAACCGGGCCCCGTTTGACCTGGCGGAAGCGGAAAGCGAACTGGTGGCCGGCTTCCACACGGAATACTCCGGCCTGCGTTGGAGCTTTTTCTTCATGGCCGAGTATGGTTCGATGTTGGCCGTGAGTTTGTTCGCGGCGATATTGTTCCTCGGCGGCTGGCATGGGCCGCTGCCGCTGGCCGCGTGGCTCGACTGGACGTTTGACCATGGTTTCTGGCATGGCATCGCGGGCAACGTGCTCGGCACGCTGAACATGCTGGCCAAGGGGATCACCGGGGCCGCTGTGATGATGTGGATCCGCTGGACGCTTCCGCGGCTACGAATCGATCAAGTAATCACAACTTGCCTGAAATACTGCGTTCCGATTGCCGCGGTCATGTTTTTGGGGGCCGCCTCGTGGCAGTACGCGATGCCGGGCCGGACGTTTTTTGGGCTGGTGGGCTTGTCGCCAGCCGCATATCAACTTGCCGAGTTGCGCCCGACCGTGGACACTGAATCGACGGCACCCACCAAGGACGGTTCTCCAGACCGGGAGGAACAGTCCGCCGCTGGGGACGAGGATCCGGTTGAGCTGCAAAGTTCGGTAGCCATCATGACGCGGGACGACCAACGATAGCAATGGAACCACCGATTTACTGGCCGTCGTTCTTTTTTCTGCTGTTCAGCGCGATCGCCTGCGCGTTTGCGGTGGCCGTGGTTCTGAGCGCGAACATTGTCCGCATGGCGTTTTATCTCGTGATGTCGCTCGCCGGGACGGCCGGATTGTTCTTCGTCGCCGGGGCCGATTTTGTCGGCGCGATGCAACTCCTGATCTACGTCGGCGGGACACTGGTGCTATTGATCTTCGGCGTGATGCTCACTTCGCAGGATCGCTTCATTTCGATGAAGACCAACTCGTTCGAAATGGGGATGGCCGCGGGCATTGGCGCGTGCTTGCTGGCGCTCCTGGTGTGGGCCGCGGTGAGCGTGCCGGAGTGGCGCGGCCTGGACCGAGCCACGGCGGAAGCCGTCCCCCTCCAACCCACCGCAACGCCCATCGGCATGGGCCTGCTGGGAGTGCGCGTCGATGCTCCCGACAAATCCGGTTATCTGCTGATTTTCGAGATCATTTCAGTCCATTTGCTGGTCGTGCTGATCGGGGCGGCGTACCTCGCCCGGACCAGGCAAAGACGGAGGCCGATGGCCGGATAGGTCCGCTCTTCCAGGCGGATAAGAATGTTGATTCCAAGAAAGCCTGGCTGCACAAACTAACCCTGCGAAGCATGCAACCACTCTTAGCCAATTTGCTCACCGAGCCGGTCGGAGTATCCCACTACCTGATCGTGGGTGCGGTGCTGTTCGTGTGCGGCGTGCTGTGCATGGCCACCAAGCGGAACGCACTCGGCATACTTATGGGTATCGAGTTGGTGCTCAACGGCTCAAACCTGAATTTCATCGCGTTTGGCAGCCCCTACCTGCGTAACGACCCGGGCACGATCGGCCTCGATGGGCAATTGATGTCGCTGTTCGTGATTGTTTTGGCCGCGGCCGAAGCGGCCGTCGCCCTGGCGATTGCTTTGAATTTTTACAACAGTTTCAGTTCGATCGACGTGGATCGGGCGGATCAACTGCAAGGGTAGCTAAGCCGCTGGCGGCCGGCCGGCTCGTTACTGAGAATTGAACGGAAGATGAATCCTGAAACGGCATTACCGAACTTGCTGATGGCGGCCTGGCTGCTGCCGCTTTTGTCGTTTGCCGTCATTTCGATCGGCTACTCGGTGCCGCAGCTTTTGGGCCTGCGGCCGTCCTATGCGGCGCAGAAATATGCCGCCTACATCGCAATCGCGGCGATCGTGACAGGGTTTGTGCTGAGCATGGTGGCAATGTTCGGCGTGTGGCTGCTTAATTACCCGCTGGAAGATGCCGGACATCACGCCAATAACGGCCCGCCGAACTATATTGCCGGCGATTGGTACGTGTTGGGCGTCTTTGGCAATCTGCGGCTTACAATCGGCTATTACATCGATGCGCTCACGGTGGCGATGTTTTGCGTTGTGACCTTGATTGCCTCGTGCATCCACATTTATGCCGTCGGCTACATGCACGACGAGCTGCACGAGTATGTCGATCATGAAATCACCCTCGACAACGGGCAGCATTTGCACCGCCGGGGCCGATTCCACCGCTTCTTCCAGTATTTTTCGCTGTTCTCGTTCTCGATGCTCGGCATCTGCATCGCTGGCAATCTGGCGATGGTGTTTGTGTTCTGGGAACTGGTGGGTATCTGCTCCTATTTCCTGATCGGCTTCTACATCGAGCGGCAGAGCGCGTGTACGGCAGCCAATAAAGCGTTCATCGTCAATCGCATTGGCGACTTCGGCATGCTGATCGGCCTGATGGCAATTTGGTCGAGCCTCGGCACGTTTGCGTTCGGCGATACCAAGGAACCGGACGGATCGATCCGGCCCGGTATGTTCAGCCTGCTGCACCAGGAGGCCAGAAATTATGATCTGGCTCCGGCCGATGGCATGATCGCGTCCGAGGCTCATGAGCAAGTGGCCCGGGCGGTCCGCGAACTAGGCCCCAACGCGGATGCCTCCGCGATCGATAAGGCGATCGCCAACGAGGTCGTTTCCCTGCGGCAGGAAGCAGGAAACCGCCATGGTCAGTGGCTGTTGTTCATTGCAGGCGTGGGTATTTTCTGTGGCTGCATGGGCAAGAGCGCTCAATTCCCGCTGCACACATGGCTCCCGGACGCGATGGAAGGCCCAACGCCGGTTTCCTCGCTCGTTCATTCGGCGACGATGGTCGCGGCCGGCGTGTTTCTTGTCGGCCGCGTCTATCCAATCTTCACGCCAGAGGCGCTTTTGGTTATTGCCGTGATCGGCTGCATCACGCTGTTCATTGCCGCCACGATTGCGATTACCGCGGTCGACATCAAGCGGGTGCTGGCTTATTCGACCATTAGCCAACTCGGCTACATGATGCTGGCGTTGGGCTTGGGCGGTTGGGTGGCCGGGCTGCTGCACCTGATCACGCACGCGTTTTTCAAGAGCCTCTTGTTCCTCTGCAGCGGCTCGGTAATTCACGCGGTTCACACGAACGACATGCGGCAGATGGGCGGTCTGCGGCACAAGATGCCGATCACCGCCGCCACGATGCTCGTCGGCTGCCTGGCGATTGCCGGGGCCGGCATACCGTTCCTGGTCGGCTTCAGCGGTTTCCACTCCAAGGACGCGATCATCGAGCAGGCGCTCAGCCATTTGAACCACAACATTGGTTTGTGGTTTTGCTGGCTGCTGGTCCTCGTGCCCGTCTTGGGCGCGGCGATCACTGCTTTTTATATGTTCCGCTTGTGGTACATGACGTTTACCGGCGAACCGCGCGATCCACATCGCTACGACCATGCTCACGAATCGCCGTGGGTGATGACCGGCCCGCTGGTGGTCCTGGCGGTTTTCGCCGTCGGTGTCGCCTGGACGGTGCCGTTTACGAATTTCTCGGTTGCAAACTTGCTGGAGAGCGGCCGGCCGGTGGGAACGCTGGCCACGAAAGCTGGCGTGTTGATGCCCCAGTTGGTTGTGCCCAGCGAACATCTGAGACATGAAAAGGAGGTGGCACTGCCGGCCGGCATCATCGCCTTCTCGATGGCGTTGCTAGGATTCATTTTCTCGACCATCGTTTATTTGTGGCGGTTGGTGAACGCCGAACAGCTTCGCCGGTGGTTGCGGCCGCTGTACAGCCTGACCTGGCACAAGTGGTGGTTCGATGAGTTGTACGACTGGGTATTTGTGCGGCCGACGTTAGCGGTTAGTGATTTGGCGGCCGCGGTGGATCGCAGCGTCATCGACGGCATCATCCACGCCTGCGCCTGGATCGGCCGGCAGTTTGCGAATCTCGTGGCCCTCGTTGGCGACCAGCTAATTATCGATAACGGCGTTGATACATTCGCTGCCAAAACCTGGGATCTCGGCCTGTCGCTCCGCGGGCTGCAAACTGGCCGACTGCGACAATATGTGATGTTCATTGCGATTGGCACGGTTGTGTTGTTTCTCGTTGCCAGCCTGTGGAGATATGCCCTTGCTGGATAATTCGTTCGTTGCCTGGCGTCGGCCGACAAGCTGAAAAAATTGTCATACCACGTTGCCTCGATATCCGGCCTTGCGGCCGGTGCTAAATCACCCAACTCCTGAATCC
>JAKEGR010000386.1 GCA_022615465.1 Planctomycetota bacterium
ATTGCTTCCAAGCGGGCTTCCAAGAGCGGATGATCGGGCACGGCGAACGGCAGTTTGGCAATGATTACGGTCTGCAGGGCGTCGCCCGGCACGTCGACGCCTTGCCAGAAGCTGTCGGTGCCGAACAGGACGGCCCGCGGGTCGGCCTTGAATTGGTCGAGCAATTGCGTGCGCGGCGTCCCATCGGCCTGGCTCAACAGACGCAGGTTGCGCGACGCGAGCCACCTCGCAAGGCCAGCCGCGACACGCCGCAGCATGTCGTAGCTGGTGAACAGCACAAACGTGCGGCCATCGGTAAGACCGGCGTAATGCTGAATGGCTTCGATGCACTTGTTTTCGTAGGCGCTGCGATCGCTGGCAGCCGGATCGGGCATATCGCGGAGCGTGACCAACTTGGCCTGTTCACGATAGTTGAACGGACTGCCCACTTGAATCGATTCGCACTGCGTGAGTCCAATGCGGGACTTGAAGAAATCGAACTTGCCCCGCCGGCCAACCGACAGGGTTGCACTCGTCAAGATGACACTCGGCACTCTGTCGAAGAGTTGTTCGCGCATCGCGGGACCGATATCGATCGGAGCGGCCGAGAGCGTCACGCGGGGCGTCCCGCGGCGGCCCTCGTAGGCTTCGACCCAGTACACCGTGCTCGCCGGGATCTGCGCGCGCCAAGCCTCGATTTCGCCAGCGAGCACGAGCAGCCGATCGTGAGCGGACAGGAAGTCCTGGCGTTCGGACTCTTCGGAGAACTGCTTGCCGGCGGCTTTGATCTGCCTGGCCAGCAACTGCAATTCCGGACTGAGGCGATTCGCCACAATGCACGGCTCGTGGACGCGTCCGTTGGGAGGCGCGTGATTCGATCGCCAGTCCCAAAGGTCGCCAAACAATTCATCTGCACATTGACGGCACACATCGACCTGCTGGGCAATCTGCCTCAGACGATGATGCACGAGCAATCCTTTTTGCGTGCGGTCGTTGTAGAGTTTGTTGAGGAGATACTCGACCTGACCGTTCGTGACTGATATGCCGAGATGGTCGCCGGCGACCGCTTCGACCGTGTGCGCCTCGTCGAGAATCAGGACATTGTAATCTGGCAGCAGGCTGACGCCGGCCTTGCGCAGCGCGATGTCGCTGAACAACAGTGCGTGATTGACGACGAGAATCTGGGCGTTCTGCGCTCGGCGGCGATCCTTGTAGTAGAAGCATTGGTTGTAGGTCGGGCAGCGGCGTCCCAGACAGTTGCTGCTGTCGCTGGCGACTTCGTCCCAAACCTGTCCAAGCGGCTGGAAGGAAAGGTCGCTGAGCGAACCGTCGTCGGTCCCCCTGCTCCATTGGCGAATCTTGCGGAGTTGGTCGAGTTGCGAGTCCTTGTCAAACAGGCTTTGGCTGCGGGCTAGCGCCGCGTCGAGCCGCCGCAGGCTGAGATAATTCCGTCGGCCTTTCACGAGCACGGCCGAGAACTCCCGCGGAATCACCGCATTCAGCAGCGGCAGATCCTTGGTAATGAGTTGCTCTTGCAGGCTGATCGTGTGGGTCGAAATCACGATCTTCGGCGTCGGTGCCTCGTCCTCATCGCATTCCGACCCGGCATCTCGCCCTTGGGCCGCTTCCGTCGCCGCGAGAATTGCCGGCACCAGGTAGGCGAAACTCTTGCCGACACCGGTGCCCGCCTCGGCCACGAGGTGATGCCTGGCGGCAATCGCCCCCGCCACCGCTTCGGCCATTTCGAGCTGCTGCGGCCGATGCTCATAGCGGGGCAGCCGCGCTGCAATGCGGCCGCCAGGACCCAGGATGTCGCCGGCAGAAAGCGTCATGCCGTCAAGTTAACAGACTCGCACACGTAGCGACAGGCGGGCCGCCTGTCACTCCAACTACCTCGGCACACGGGCGATGACCCCTTCCTCCGGGCTGCTGGCGGTGGCGTAGAGCCGCTTTGGGATGCGACCGGAGAGGTAGGCCAACCGGCCGGCCTCGACCGCATGGCGCATCGCGTCGGCCATGCCGAGCGGATCCCTTGCATTGGCGATGCCGGTATTCAAGAGCACGCCGTCGACGCCCAGTTCCATCGCGATCGTGACGTCGCTAGCCGTGCCGACGCCCGCGTCGACGATCACCGGATAAGCCGAATCGTCTTCCTTGAGATACTCCAGGCAGATGCGGATGTTGTTCGGGTTGAGCACGCCCTGGCCGGAGCCGATCGGGCTGCCTGCCGGCATGACGCTGGTTGCTCCGGCCTGCTTGAGCCGCTTCGCGACGATTGGGTCATCGGTCGAGTAGCAAAGGACTTGAAAGCCGTCGGCCACGAGTCGCTCGGTGGCTTCCAGGGTCGCGATCGGATCGGGGAGCAATGTGCGTTTGTCCGCGAGCACTTCCAGCTTCACCCAGTCGGCGCCCGGGTTTTCGAGGCCGAGCAGAATCTCGCGACCCAGCCGGGCGACTCGCACGGCGTCGTCAGCCGTGAAGCAGCCAGCCGTATTAGGCAGTAGCGTGTAACGACCGGTATCGATGAAGTCGAGAAGATTGTGGCCGGCCGAGTCGATCAGCCGATCGCGCCGCACCGCGACCGTGATACAGTCGGTGCCGCTGCGGGCCAGGGCCTCGCCCATGGTTTCATAATTGGCATACTTGCCGGTGCCGACGATCAGACGGCTCGCGAGGCGATGGGTGCCGAGTTGGAGAAACTCCGTAGATCCGATTCCAGTTGTCATCACGCTTCCAATTTCAAGCTCTTATCCGCCGCCAACGAGGGTGACGACTTCCAGCCGGTCGCCCTGCCGGAGTACGGTTTCCGAATGCTGCGCGCGCGGCACCACTTCGAGATTCACTTCCACGGCCACGTGGGGCTGCTTCACGTCCAACTCCTGCAGCAAGGCAGCTACCGTGGTCCCGTCCGGCACGTCGCGCGGCTGATCGTTCACTTGAATTCTCATTCCTGCTTTCCTGACTCCTCGCGGGGGCGAGGCGCGTCGCGAACGAAGGCCGTACGGAACTGAGCCACGTCGAGTGGTTGAAACTCGCCATATTGCGTCTTGCCAGCCGCCTGAAACGCGGAGTTCCAAGGGATTGTGTAGGTAGCCACCTGACCGGTCGTTGCCTCGGCCACATAAACAATGCTTTGCGCAAACTGGTAATCGGATCGTCCCCGCGGCATGTCGGCCTGCCCCGTAACCAACAGATAGCCGGTGCCGCGGCCGGCACCTCCAAAATCGGCGGCAATGTTGCGCGTGAAGAAGGCATTGAACTTGCCGGTCTTCGGGTTGATGACCGCGGCCCGTAAATCGCCTGTGAGAAAGTCGAGGAAATAGAGAGCTTCCACCTCGTTATCGACCAGGCCGGTGGCAATTGCAAACTTATCCAGCCCGTGCGTTGCCGAGGCATGCAGCGGCACGCTGGGCCAAATCCCCTGAATGTTCAGCCCAAGGATCAAGCCCACGACGATCCCGGTTCCTAGCATGGCCGGGCGACTCTTGTTCCAGCGTGTCATCGTATCATCCCCTCCACGAATCAGGCCTGAAACCCCGCTTGCATCGTAACGATTTGGCGGCAGAAAAGCCAGCCGCAAAGCGGCGGCAGCCAATAGCCAGGGTAGTCAGAACCTTGGAAGCCCGGCCCGTTGGGAATCACTGCCCCGCATCGTGCGTCTCGTCGGCTGGCGGCTGGCTCGGTGGAGGCGGCTACTGGCTCGGCACACTTGGTTGGCCTTGCTCTGCCGTATCCAATGACTGGTCGGATGGCGGTGGTGGCTGCTGTTCACGTGGATCGGCGGGCGGTTGCGACGGCGTCCCAGGCGTAGCACCGTCCTGCAAAGCCTGAGCCGATTGCTGCAGGGCACGGAGCAAATCGGCCGGCGAAACTCCCTGCAGAACGGCACGCTGCCCCGGCGTGAACGGCGCGCCGCGATAGACATAATTGTCTGCCGCGATCGTCCCCACGCGCAGTTCGTCGACGATCAATTGCCCGGGCGCCGGGCCGCCGTCGCTCGATGGACCTGCGCCGATTCGGGCAACCGGCCGCGGCTCGTGATTGGGGCGGCTATCGTCGGCCACAATCAACTCCTGGCAAACGATCTTGCGCGACATCGTCGTGTCGATCAGCTTGTCGCGGAGTGCGGCGCCCAGGGCCAGAAACAACAACGGGTAAATGATCCAGCGTTCGCGTTCAGACATGGTAGTTGTAAGTTCGGGTGACTTAGGCAGGGACAGCTACGCTTCATGGTGTTTCTTGGCCGCGTCTTCGGACGACGGCATCTTATACACCGCCTCCGCATGACCCTCGGAATCCACTCGCCAGGGAAGCCAGACGAGCACAACCTTATCTATTTCAATATCCGATTTCAACGGCTTGAGTTCAATCGGTTCGAGTTGCAGATTTTCTGGCCGATACTTCGTCTCCGTCTCTTGCAGTTCGTTTTCATGTTCCTGCTCCAACCGTTCCTGTTCTTTGAGGGCCTTGTCGAGGTCGGCTTGCGCCGATGCCTGTTGGCCCCGCTCGGTAGCCGCGTACCGGATCGCAACCTCGGGCGAACGTTGGCGACCAAGGCGGCCCTTGCCCAGTGCGCGCATCGCCCCATCCGCCACGACCCAGAGGACGCCGCCAAGGCGGGCGAAGAACTGCCATTTTTGGGCGCTTACTTTGGCCTGATAGCGTGCGATGTTGGCCTCGGCCTTGGCGGTCTTTGCCGCAAAAGCACTTTCCAAATTCTTGCGATCCTTCTCTAACCGTTCGCTGGCCGACTGGCTCATCCGCGCGCGGAAGTCGTCCGCGCTCTCGTCCGGCCGCGACATCTGATCGAGCGCCTCGCATCGCAACAGCTTCATCGATTCAGTGCGATAAAGATGCTCGGCCAACTGTCGTTTGAAGATCGAGTAGCTTTTCTCGCGGGAGAGTTCCGCGGGGAGTTCGGCAAACCGCCCCAGGTCATCTGGGGTGTTGCTGGTTGGCAGGGCTTTGGCATCGACCTCAGCCCCGTCCCAAACATCGTCCGGCGGGGTCTCGCGGATTGTCTGCAAAACATGGCATTCCCGCCACACATCGACACCGTCCGCCACCCGACGAAAATGGGCCTTGCCCGTGCCGTACAGTCCCGGTCGATATTCGAGCCGATAGCCGTCGGGAACGCGTGCATGGACGGCCAGGAATTCTTCGCGAATCGCGGCCGGAAGAATGGGGCGATTTTTGTTTGCGGGGGAGACAGCGATTGCCGCCTTCGCGGCCGAAGCAGGCGATGCCTGAGCCACCGCGTCTGCCTCGGCAACCGCCGCGGACCCGGGCACATACCTCGACCGCACCGGATCCATGAGTGTCTTGATCTGCTCGCGCGTGAGCGGGCCGCGGAGATAGCTCATCGCCCATCGCGTTTGAAACACGACGGGTGCATCTTCATGCACATTGTTCATGAGGAACACGCGATTGCCGAGCGCGGCGAGCCGAGCTTCCATCTCGCGACGATTGAAGGTGGAACCAGCCTGGGCCGATGCGCCTTCGAGACCTTCCATCACGCGCGCCTTGTCGCGTTCGGTCTGCAGCCGGCCCAGGAACCAGGTGCCGGCGTTCGAGAGACCTTTGTAATCGAGATCAGCCGGGTTTTGCGTCGCGAGCACGCAACCCAAGCCATACGCGCGGGCCTGCTTGAGGAGCGTCAGCATCGGCCGCTTCGAGGGCGGATTCGCGAGCGGCGGAAAGTAGCCGAACACTTCGTCCATGTAGAGGATGGCTCGCAGGCTGCTGGTGCCCGGCTGAGTGCGAATCCACGAGAGAACCTCGTTGAGCAAGATCGTGACGAAGAACATCCGCTGGGGTTCATCGAGGTGGGCAATCGACACAATCGCCAGGCGCGGCTTGCCCTCCGGCGTGTAGAGCATCCTGGCGATATCGAGCGGTTCGCCTTCGAGCCAACTCGCAAACGACGGCGACGCGAGCAGATTGTTGAGGCTCATCGCCAACTGCGTCCGTTCTTTCGCCGAGTAGAACGATTCGAGATCGACGACGCCGATCTTCTCAAATGGCGGCCGCTGGATTTGCTGAATCAATTGCGAGAGATCAAGATCGCGGCCAACCCGCCACGACGTTTCGATCACATTCGACAGAAAAATATGCTCGCGGCTGCGAACCGGATCGGCGTCGATACCCAACAGCGCAAGCAGCCCCGAAGTCGCCGACGCAATCTGCTCGTGGAACGCATCGCCATCGGCCACAATCGCCGGTGGCGGCGCGTGAAACGACTTCAGCACGGTGATCGGAATGCCGGCGCTCGACCCGGGCGTGTAAATCACCCGCTCCACCGAGTCGACAAATTTTTCGATCCGCTCCGGCTTCTCATCCCACGTATCAAGCCCTTTCTTCCACAACTCGGCCTGACTGGCCGCGAACTCATCGGGCGACATCTGCTGCCGGGCCGCTTCGTTCGGTTCGATCCACGGCCGGAAGTCACTCGGTGCAAGCTTCGGAAACGCGAGCAGCAAGTTGCCCAGATCACCCTTGGGGTCGATGGCGATGGCCGGGATGCCGTCGAGGGCAGCTTCTTCCAACAAGGACAGGCAGAGTCCCGTCTTGCCGCTCCCCGTCATGCCGACGCAAACGGCGTGCGTGGTGAGATCGTTGCTGTCGTAGAGCAGCGGCTCGGCGAGCGTCTTGCCGGCGGCCAGGTCATGCCGCCGGCCGAGGTAGAACGAGCCAAGCTGGTCGAGGTTGGGCATGTCAGTCGTCTTTACTGTCGGCAGATCACTCAACTTGCATTGCCACTGGACGAATCCGTGGGACCATATGCGATATGCATGATTTCTTTCGCAAAGAACGCCCGAGGATATACGCCCGGTGATTCCTGTAGAATATTTGCGCTGACAAGTCGTTCGACATCGACTTGCGCAGTGTGATATGCGATATCAAACCGCTTGCAGACTGACGGTATGGTGACCACTGGCGTTCGGAACAGCCCCTCAATCAACGCATGGGTACGCGAACTCGGCCCATCAACGCGACTATGAAATTCCGCACGCATCGCATTGAACTGATGACACCGTCGAATGGAATCGTTCGCTTGGGCAATTGTTCCGCGAAGACAGAACTCGATCCAATTACCCCATGCTCCTCGCGAACTGATGTCAAATAGATACTGTACGTATTCCTCCCTGAATAGCTCATAGTAAGCGCTCATGTAAAGCCACGGCATGGAATGCCCAAGCCATTTCGATGTCATCAGAGCGAGAAGCACACGACCAACCCGACCATTTCCATCCTTAAAGGGGTGGATTGCCTCAAACTGATAATGAATGAGATAACACCGTACCAGTGGATCAAACCTGCCGTCCTCCTGATTGACATATTTCTCCAGGTTGCCCAATAACTGCTCCACTTCGCCGGGTGGCGGCGGTACAAACCGCCCATTCGATCCAATTTGCACTTGGCATTGCCGGAATTCACCGCGAGAGCTGTCGCGTCCTCGCACTCCTGCCATGAGAACGCCATGCAGTTCTCGAATGAGTCGCTTGCAGATCGGCAGCGTCTTTAGTAGCTCTAATCCGTGAAGCAAGGCACGGCCGTAGTTAAATACCTCGTTCCAGTCTGCAACTTGGTCGCTGGCCGACTTGGGTTCACCAGGATCTAATTCGTAGAGCAACAATTGCTCTGGGGTCACGTAGGTTCCTTCAATGCTTGATGACGAGATCGCTTCACGAGTCTGGAGCGGTCGCAGCAATAAATGTGGATCGGGCAGTGTTTGCCCGATGCCATTGAGGGTACCCAGGGCTTCCTTGGCAGACGCCAGAAGTGGCCAGAACTCAGGAGGAAAATCCCATTTTGGCGGCAGGTCGCGAGGGATGAATGCCCAGTCTTTCCCTTTCAGAGGCAGTTCGATCGGAACTAACCTTCCTGGAAATCCCGACGTAAACCTTTTGCTATCCATAATTTCAGGAAAAGGCTGCGTAAACCTTCGTCCGACCCGTTAGCAGTGCCGATCGAGGAGCCAAGAAACAGCGGTTTTCCAGGCAATTCTTCATTGCCTGCATCGCTGGCACAACGAACTGGACGAATGCTTACGAGGCTGCAAACTGTTGTTGGAACATTGCAATTATACGCATGTTTTTGCAAACTTCAACCCCTGCATTGCAATCACCCAAAAACCGCATGGACAAGAAAACCACCCGCGGGCAAGCCAATGCCGGCGGGTGGCGCGGAGGGTGGCTAAAGGGATTCGAACCCTTGGCCTCCAGAGCCACAATCTGGCGCTCTAACCAGCTGAGCTATAGCCACCGTGCGACTGCTTCAATTCGTGGGCCACGATCGCAAACGCCACCACCACGCCCGCCACGAAACCGCCGAACGCCGCCAACCAAATCATGGGCGTGTCTGGCGGAGTGATGTATGCCAATAAGCCAACCCTGGCAGATTTCTCTCAAAAAACGGAGTCAACGCCGATCCGCGAACCCCTCCTAAGTTACCGCTGGCGGTCGACTACGGCAAGCTCTCCAGGTACCGACGATACGCGACGTCTAGCTCCGACAGGCTGATGTCAGTGGCGGTGGAAAGCGAATCCGTATCGTCGCGGCCGGCGTAAACGGCCTCCAAGTACCGCACCAACGGCTCGCGGTAGCGTCCCTGGTCGGCATCCATGAGGAATGCCGCCAGGCCGGTCGATTGGCTGTACAGCCTGGCAATCTCCGGTTGCCGCTGGACATCGCTCTTGCCGAGCCGCGTGAGTTCAGCCAGTGGCACGTAGAAACCGTCCTCGAGCAGCCGACGACGCGCCGCGGGAAGCCGGCCGGCGGTCGCCTCGCCAATCGTGTAATACAGACCCGTGTTCGGGTCACCCTGTTCGGTGAGCGTTTCAAAGTACGTGGCCACGCCCTCGATGACCCAGAAGTTGGCCAATTCGCCGACGTGCCTGGCCGGTGGACGCGATTCCTGAAATAGCTGATGCACGGCCTCATGAGATAGCGTACCGTCATCCTGATCCTTGCCGGCGAAGAAATGGGCCTCTCGTTCCCTGTCAAAATAGATGCCCAGGGTCTCGGCGATTCGCGGCTGGCGACCTACGAGGGCGGCCGCATACTCGTTGCGGTTGCGATGATAGTACACCCGGAACGGCCGGATTTGCTTCCGTGGCAGTCGTTCGCCGGCAAACTGCCGCTCAACTTCGCGTTCCCCAAGATAGAAGCCGGCAAAGAGTTGCCGCCAGACCTGATGCAGCCGCTCCAATCGCGCGGCCAATTCGGCGGCCGCCTCCAGGCTATGATTGGTCGTCACCAGAAAATGGTCGGTGCGTACTTGCCAGCCGCTTCTCATGTCGCCGTGTCGCGTTGCATCGGCTTCCGCGGAAAGCCAACGACCGCCGACCAACCGTTCACCCGCCTCGTAACGCGGAACATCCGTGACGGCGAGCCAACCAAACTTCGGATGCCACGTGCTGCCGGCATCATGCATCCGCGCGCCATAGCTCGTCAGCCACTGGCCGTCTCGCCGCTCATACCCGAGCACGCGGCGCGCGTCGACATGATCCGGGTTTTCTCGAACCGCTTCGGTTGCCCATTGAAAGGCCAGCGACAATTGACCGGCCTCAGCAGCCTGCCTGGCCAGTTCAAACAGTGCTTCGGCGTATTTCTTACGCGGCTCTTGAAAACGCTCCTCCGCGGTCGCCGCCTCCGTATATTGATCAGGCGCAATGAATAGCAGCGACCCTGTCGCGGGTCGCCCGGGCCGCCAGGCTGTCACTTTCGCCGCAAACTCCGAGCTAAGCCGCTCATATTCTCCACGCAGTTCCGAAGCCGCTGATGGCTTGGCGCGGAGCGGCTGGGACAACGAGCCGACCACGGCCAATATTGCAGCACAGAATCGCAAATTGTGAAGAAACGGCGTCACCAAGAGATGCCCACAGTCGAAGGTTCCGGAACTCGACCGAGAATATCTCTAGTGTACCACGCCGCCCGCGCGGTCTGGCCCATTTTTCGGCCAACGGATGCTGACTTCACCGGTGGGGGTCCGGATGGTTTCCTATTGCCGCGACGGCACGATGTGGTTTCATTCCCGGTCGTTCTCACGGAACTCGACCATCCACGGACGGATCCGCGTTGCCAGCCGTGTGACTCGACTCCTCTTCAATCACCACCGTCAGGTCGCCGCGGTTGTCGTCCAGCCGTCCCCCGGAGTCGTTCACACG
>JAKEGR010000068.1 GCA_022615465.1 Planctomycetota bacterium
CACTAATCGCCTCCGCCTCGCTGGACAGGTAATCAGCCAACTGTTCTTGCCTTAAGGCAAACACTTCGGCCATCGCGGTGCGTTGTTCCTCCGCGAGACCTCTTACCGCTACTCCCTTTGCAAGCAAACCGTTCCAATCGCCGACGATCTTCGTCGCCCAATCGAGATACGGCGAGAACGGCGGAAACTCAACTGGGACGGGTTCTTTTTTCTTCCCGGCCTCGGTACGCCGCCGCTCGTAGTCGGCCAACCACTTTGCCTGCTCGGCGGCCTCGTCGCTTGCAAGCACCTCGCTCTGCCTCGGAATCGCCAGCAACGCCCGCCAATCGTGTCCATTCGGCACTTGCAAATGGAACAAGCCGGCGAGCGGTCCCTTTGCCTGACTCAAGAACGGCTCGGCGGAAAACACCAGGCCGTAGCCCCCCTTGGACGGGTTGTAGCCGACCTTCTCCACGCCTTGCGTAAAAAAGTGCCAGCCGATCACCAGCCGCAACAATACCAGCGAGGCAATGGCAAACAACCCAACCTGTGCATGCCGATCGACCAAATTCCGTCTCTCCATCGTTGAGGGGGCGGAGTTCCTCTTGCCAACTACCGCCAGGATCGCGAAAACATGTATTCTATGCGAACAACACCTTCCTTACCAGCGGTCCCCACAGCTAAACGGCGCATTGTACTGTGTTATCCGGTCGAGGCCAAGCACCTGGAACAAATCGCCTCGCTCGCAGCCGACTTCGTAATCGTCGATGCTGGTCAGGAGCGGATCGTCCAGGAGTTGCCATCCGCCGATATTTTTTGCGGCCACACCAAGGTGCCGGTTCCCTGGGACGAAGTGGTCCGGCAGGGCCGGCTGCGGTGGATCCAATCGTCGGCTGCCGGTTTGGACCACTGCCTGGTGCCATCGGTCGTGCAGTCGGACATCACGATCACTAGCGCGTCCGGTGTACTCGCGAATCAGGTAGCCGATCATACGATGGCGCTGCTCACGGGCGTGCTGCGTAGCTTGCCGGCTTTTTTTCGTGCGCAACAAAAACGGGAGTTCATTCGTCGGCCGACGCGCGACCTGCACCGCGCGCGGATTGGCATCATTGGCCTGGGCCGCAATGGCCGTCGTCTGGCTGAGATCCTCAGCGCGTTTCAAACCACCATCCTGGCGACCGATTGGTTTCCGGTGAATAAGCCGGCCCATGTGGCCGAACTCCTGCCAGCCGACGCCGTCGACGAGATGTTGCCGCGCATCGATATACTGATCCTGGCTGCTCCCCTCACGGAACATACCCGCGGGATGATCAACTCGCGGCGGCTTGCGCTTCTGCCGCCGGGCGCGGTGCTGATTAACGTCGCCCGCGGGTCGTTGGTCGTCGAAAACGATCTCGTCTCGGCGCTCGAGTCGGGCCATTTGGCAGGCGCTGGTCTCGACGTGACGGACGTCGAACCCTTGCCTCCCGAAAGCCGACTGTGGGATCAGCCCCATGTGATCATCACACCCCATGTTGGCGGGCAGGCGGCAACGCGGATCGACGACATAACCAATTTTTTTTGCGGCAACCTGTCGCGTTATCTGGCTGGTCGGCCACTATGTAATCTGGTGGATAAGCGGTTGGGTTTTCCGCTGCCCGATCCGCCGATGAGTTGATGCCTAAACCTTTGCCACGAGCGGAGTTAAGCGTTCAGCCGCTTTTTGCCAGCACCGGGTTCGACTAGGCGCGAGTTGGCCCATCTGAATAATATAGCGGTTCGGGGTGTCTGGTCCCCGAGGGAAACGGATTTCCAGAAATTTCCAGGACAAGGCACCTTGGCTGTTCAATGACGACGACCCTCCTACATGCGACCCGCACGATTACTTTCGGTGGCAACCCGCCCCATCCACGAGCTAACGAACTCTATGGCCATTATCTTCGGCTGCTCGAACAGCCGAAGCTCGGCTGGACGGAGCACCTGCGGCTGCGCCGGCTGTTGGGAATCGGTGGGCAGGGCGTCGTTTACTTGAGCGAACGCCGCGGCAGCGATAATTTCACGCTGCCGGTCGCGTTGAAGTTCTTCTCCCCCGAACGGTTTGAAGACGAGCGCGACTACCGTTCCGCGATGGAACGCATGGCCAAGGTCAATTCGCGGGTCGCATTGATCCAACACGACAACTTGCTCGATGTTCAGAATTTTATCGAGCGCCGCCGGATTCGCATCCTGGAGATGGAATGGGTTGATGGCTACGACCTCGATTCGCTCCTCGCGCCGGCGATGCTGGAGCGCGCCCGCGCACGCGTCGCCTCCCGCCGTTGGGATTACATCAATAACGTTATCGCCACTGCGGGGCCGGTTCGCACGCGGCTCAAGCCTGGGATGGCCGTGGCGATCATTCGTGAGTGCCTGGGAGCTTTGGCTGCGCTGCATCGCGAAGGCATTGTTCATGGCGACATCAAGCCATCAAACATCATGGTCAAACGGACTGGCAACGCGAAAATTATCGACATCGGATCCGCCATGGATCTCGAAAACATGCCGCAGCAAAAAACGTGTACGCCCCAGTACGCGTCGCCTGAAATGCTCGATCGCCAGGAGGTGACGCCGCGTTCCGATTTGGCGAGTCTCGGCTATGTGCTTGTGGAACTCCTGGCGGGTCGGCCGCTGTTTCCGGGGATGAAGGATCTTGGAGATTTTCTCGAGGCAAAACGGTCGCTGCCCCACAGATTGCACAAAGTCTTGCCTCGGGAAGTGACGCGAAGTGAACTGTTGATGACGATTTGTCGCCGCCTTACGGCTCCGGACCCGACGCTCCGCTATCCCACGGCCGAGCAGGCCGACGCGGGGAGCGAGGGTTTGGCTGAGTTCCAGCGCACGCTAGTGCGTGGCGACTTGGCGAGTGAATACGAAAACGAGCTACGCGTGTGGCTCGAAGAACTTGATTGACAAGGGAGAACTGCAAATTGCCGATTGGCAACCGAGGGCGTCCTGTTTCCAGCGCGATTTAGTGACTGTTTTCATTAGTGGTTGCCACTTTTTTCCCGCACGGAGGTTACTCATGGTTGCCGTCGAGTTGTTGTTCGCCGTTGCTCTCGTGAGCCAGGTGGCCTCTGGTGGGGATCGCTATTCAACTTCGAATACGGGTAGTTCCATCGGAGTGGCGAATCCGCTTACCGACTCTGGGGAGACATTCGCCGACCTCAGCGAGATTACGACCCAGGCCGGCAGCAATCCGAGCAGTGCAAACGGGCCTGTGCCGGCGATCGTTTCGCCGCCCCCTGTCGCAGGTGGTCAGTCGTTCCATGATGGGACAACTGGCAATCGCACCGCGGCCCCCAATCCAAGTGCCGCCACGACGCCTGGCGGCAGTAGCGCGCCGATAACGTATCCAGCGGCTGGAGGCTCTTCGCGTTCTTCGGCGCCGAGCGCCTATTCGGGCGGAGCAACCGCCAGCGGTTTGAGCCAAGCCGGCGGCAGCACCAAGGTAAGGCCTGCAGCGATGATGCAGGCGATGCTCACCGCACCTCAGGGCTCGGGGCTTGCCGGTCAGCCAGTCACGTTAGCCGAGGCGGTGGCCATCGCCCCTTCCCGAGATGACAAGTCGGAACGAATCGACGCCTACTGGAACTTGTGCGCGAATGTTTCCGACTACTATCTCGGGCTGCGTGAAGAGGTCGAGATGCGTTGGCTGCACGCGAAGCTTTCAGGAGCCGGGCCGAGTCCGGCGTGGCAGCATGCCGAGAAAAAGTTGGCCATGCGTCTCAGCGCGGCACAAATGGCAGCACTCGCGTCTCAATATCGGCTGGCAAATTTGATTGGCAGGGAGAGCAGCCCCGGCAGTTTGCCGTTGCCGGCCGATGTTCCCCATTGTGGCAAGTATGACACGCGTTTTGAACAAATCTTTTCGGAGCGGCAGAATGTGGAGGCCCAGGAGCTTGCTGCCCTTCTGCCACTGCGTTACGAGGAATTGAACGATGCGGCCATGGCCGTGATGCAGGGGGAGGCTATTCTGGCTGCCATCGGGCGTGCTCCCATTACGGATGAGACGGGAACATTAAGCGCCTTCGAATTGCTCGCTCTGCGACGACGGGCCTTCGTGCAAATCGTCCGCGACTACAATCGCCGGATTGCCCGCTACTCGGAAATTGCCACTCCGGGCGAGATCGATTCAGCGCGGCTCGTTAGCATGTTGATCAGCACGAATTCGGTTGGTACGGATACTCGTTCCTCGTCGCCTGTCGAGCCGCCGTCGAACCATCAGTTGCAACATTCAGCAACGACACCCCAGCAGACCTTTGCCGAAGGGTGGTCGCCTGCAGGGAACGAACCGGTTCCCAACCCGGTGAGTCGTGACAACTCCGTCCGACAAGCGTCTGCTGAAACCCAGACGCTGCGAAAAGAACGCTCGCTGCTTGTCAGTCCCCAGTGATTTCCGGTCTGGATAACATCTTGCGTGGTGGAACAGAGGGCTTGCCGCCGTTTCGCACCTTGTGGATCGGCCCCGTGAATGTCGATCCGCCAATCCTGCAAGCGCCGATGGCCGGGTACACGAACTACGCCTTTCGGCAGATTGTCCGCGAGTTCGGCGGGGCGGGGCTGCTTGCGACCGAAATGGTTTGTGCCAAGGGATTCGCGTGGCTGGCTGAAGAGCAGGTCGAGCATCCCGACCGATTGTGGGGTGTGATCGACGAGCCGCGACCGCTGGCCGTGCAGATGTGGGACAACAATCCCGAGACGCTGGCCAAGGTCGGCGCGCGACTCGCCCACGACTACAAAGTCAGCGTCGTGGATATCAACTTTGGTTGTCCGGTACGTGACGTGGCGCAGAAGGCCCAAAGCGGCTCGTACCTGCTCCAAGAGCCGGATCGCATGGGAAACATCATTGAGCAAGTCGTGGCCGCCTGTGCGCCGACGCCAGTGACGGCCAAGATCCGACTGGGATGTACGCCAGACAAGATCAATGCGATCGATGTGGCCCAAGTGGTTGAAGGCGCTGGGGCGGCGGCGCTCACGGTACATGGCCGCACGGCGGCCGATATGTTTCGGGGTTCGGCGAATTGGGATCACATCGCGGCCATCAAGCCGCACCTGAACAGAATACCGCTCATTGGCAACGGCGATCTCACTTCGCCGCAAGAAGTCGTTGAGGCATTTCGCCGGTATAATATCGATGGCGTGATGATTGCGCGGGCCGCACTCTCGAAGCCTTGGTTGTTTCGCCAGGCAGCCGCGGCACTCCGCAGCGAGCCGATTCCAGCGGATCCGACGCTCGAAGAAGAGCGCGCGCTGCTGCTCCACCACTACGATCTCATCCGTGGACGGTTCGGCGAAACAAAAGGCACGGTGCTGATGCGGAAGTATGCCTGCTGCTACGCGCAAGGTCGCCGGGGCGCACGCGAATTCCGAAGCCGAGTGGTTAAGGCGTCCGTGGCGGCGGATTTTTCCGCGGTTGTCGAGCGATACTATCCGCGTTAACTGCCGTCGCCTAATCTGCGTCGGTCGTGTCGCGGGTGTCGATTTCCAGCGGCGCTTTGAGATGTTCCTCGACTACCTGGGGTGGCAGGGTCAGCACTCGGTAGAGACAGAACGAAACCAGCGCCAACACGGAACCAACCGACACGATCATGATGGCCCAACCAGCCAGAGTCATGGGACGTTATCTCCTGTGAGTGACATTACTGGCCAAACGCCCGTTGATCGCCCAAATCTCACGCACTTATCCGACCTTCGCGTTTCCATCGCTGGCCCGCGACGTGGACCAGCAACAACAGAAATGCCGCAATTGAACCGATGAATACGACCGCATAGAGCGGGACGCCTCCCTGCGATAAAGTCTGGGCGTAGGCCTGGCCCTTCGTATAACAAACGCCGATAAAGATTGCCAGCAGGTACACAGGTGATATGTACTTGAGCACCAACTGAACACCCCAGGGAACACGGATGTGGGCTCCACGGTGTAATTCCTCGTCACCTTGCTCAATGCCAAACACCCAACCGTAAAGGAACGTCTGGAACAGGGCCAAGAGGAAGATCAACATCGTCGCAACCCAGAAGTCGAACGTATCGAGTGCCGCCATGCCCTTTGAGAAATAGAGGACAAACGCAGTGCCAAACGCGGCGATCAATCCAAGTAACACCACCGAGGCATGACGGCGCAGGCCGAGTCCTTCTTCGAAAAATGCAATAACCGGTTGCAGCATCGAAATGCTGCTGGTGATGGCAGCCAGGAACAACATGAAGAACCAGCAGAAGCCGAAGAATCGCCCTCCGGGCATTACGGCAAATACATTCGGCAGGGCATTGAATCCCAAACCGAAGGTTCCCTGTGTTGTGGCCGCTGCACCGAGAAAGATGAACGCGGCTGGAATGGTAATCATACCGCCCAGGCAAACCTCGAAGAATTCATTGACGCTGCTGGCCGTTAATCCGCTCAGCGCGACGTCGTCGTCGCGACGCACATAGCTGGCGTAATTCACGATAATGCCAAAGCCTACCGAAAGACTGAAGAAAATCTGTCCTGAGGCGTTTAGCCACGTTTCCGGCTTCCAGAGATATTCCGGATTAGGATTCCACATCGAACCCAATCCGGCAACGACCTTTTCTGGATTTAACGTGAGCACACGAACCAACACGCAGAATGCACACACAGCCATGACCGGCAAGGCCACGTTGCAAAACTTTTCAATGCCTTTGCTTACCCCCCGATAAATGAGGATGAAATTGAGTAGGAAGGTAAAGATCAGGATTCCGAAGAGCTTGTTGTTGCCACCCTCGTAGATGAAGCCGTTGGCGTTCATTCCAATGAACTCGTCGAAGTGTTTCTGGTAAGCAGCAGGCTCGCTCCCAAGTTGGAGGTTGCCGACAAGATAGTCGTAGGCGTATCCCAGGCACCACGCCTCAATGAGCACGTAGTACATGTAAATCACCAGCGGGATGAGCAGAGCCAAGGCACCAAAGTACTTTGCAAGTGGATGACGCCAGAGAACGCTATAAATGCCCGGGGCCGAATTGAACCCTCGGGTGCCCCCATAGCGGCCCATAGTCCATTCGGCCCAGCAGAGCGGAATGCCAAGGATCAACAGTGAGATGAAATACGGCAGCATGAACGCCCCGCCGCCGTTCTGGGCTACCTGGCCGGGAAATCGCAGGAAGTTGCCGAGGCCGACTGCCGAGCCGGCCACGGCCAGAATTACCCCGATTCGTGAGCCCCATTGCTCCTTGCCGGGAGCGGAAGACGAGTCAGCGACAGTCATCGGGCAGCTCCTCTTGTGCTAGCGTCAGCCGCCGACAACAGAGGCCGACAAGGCTAACCAGATGAGCCACTTTTAACGCAAAAAGCCTTATTATGTCAATACTTGCGTCAATGGACGGAATTTTTCAAATAGTGGGTTGTCAAAAATAGCAGTTCTGGTACGATTTGATTAGTAGAAGATGCCCATAGATTCTCTTGTTACGAGAGATATTCCCAATGAGCGCGGAAACTGAAAATTCCGATAAAGCCCTATTAAATTTCATACGGCGAGAAAGAGCCGTCACCATCTCGGCGATGATTGCCGAGATGGGCGTCACTGCCACGGCCGTGCGGCATCGGCTTTCGCGGGTCATGGCCGATGGACTTGTGGAACGTCGTACCGAGCGCCTCTCACGAGGCCGCCCGAACCACCGCTACTCCCTCACGGAGAAGGGGCAGCAAGCTGCCGGAACGAATTTCCATGACATGGCGATTGTTCTTTGGGAAGAGATCAATTCAGTTGAAGATCCGCTTATCCAGCGCGGCCTGTTGAAGCGGATATCCGATCGGCTTGTTGCCCGGTATCGCGATGAAATCGCCGGTGATTCGCTCGAGGAGCGGATGTCGTCATTGGCACGACTTATGGGAGAACGAGAGATTTCCTACGAAGTCGGAGTCAGGGGTGACCTGCCGGTGCTTTCGGCGTTGTCATGCCCCTACCCGGATTTGGCAAGTCGCGATCGGGGCGTCTGCGCTGTTGAAAAGTTGATGCTATCGGAGATGTTGGGTGGTAACGTACGATTGAGCGAATGTCGGCTGGACGGCGCCGCTTGCTGCACCTTCACACCGAGTACCTCCTAGAAGAAAGCGACAGTTTGCAGGTCAGGTTGTGCAGCCTGACAGTTTAGTGGGCAACGGTTTTGTCAGCCTCGAAAGGCTGGCCTATAACAGGGCGATCACAATTCATGACTCAACCATGGATCGAAGGGCGGTTTGAGGAAAACGTTATTACGACGACCGTCGAGCAGGCGATGAACTGGGCACGGCAATCGAGCGTTTGGCCGCTGACGTTTGGTTTGGCCTGTTGTGCCATCGAAATGATGGCCGCCGGTGCCAGCCGGTTTGATATGGATCGCTTCGGCGCCGGGGCGTTTCGGGCTACGCCGCGGCAGGCCGATCTGATGATCGTCGCCGGCACGGTCACGTACAAGATGGCCAGCCGCGTGCGGCGACTTTACAACATGATGCCCGATCCGAAATTTGTGATCGCAATGGGGGCTTGCACGGTCGGCGGCGGGCCCTATTTCAAGTATGGCTACCACGTCGTCAAAGGCGTCGACCTGGTCGTGCCGGTCGACGTGTACGTGCCTGGTTGCCCACCGCGGCCCGAGGCCCTGCTCGAAGGTCTCATGCGAATTCAAGACAAGATCAAAGGACATAAAATTGCCCGACAACACGGTGCGGCAATTGGCGTCAAGCTCGACGACGAACTGCCCGTGCCCCACCACTCGGGCTACGTCTCCGCTCCGGCGGATCGTGAGCCGCTGCAAGATCACCAGAAGATAACCGTTTAGGGCAACGCCACGCTGAAACGCGGCTATTTGTTTCGGCAACTTTTTTTCTGCCGATTGCAAACTACTTACCACTCGCAACGAGACGTTTTCAATGACCGAGACGCTGAAGATTTCAAATTTGCACGTTGCCGTTGAAGGCAAGCCAATCCTCAGTGGGGTGAATTTGACCATTCATCGGGGGGAAGTGCATGCGCTCATGGGGCCGAACGGTTCCGGCAAGAGCACGCTCGCGGGGGCGATCATGGGCCATCCGAAGCTCGAAATCACCGAGGGTACGATTGAGCTCGACGGCCGGAGTATTCTGGAGTGGGACACTTCGGAGCGGGCCAGGGCCGGCGTTTTCATGGCCTTTCAGCGGCCGATGGCGATCCCCGGCGTGAAGATGGCCGATTTCCTGCGTCATGCGACGACCAATGTGCGTTATCCAAGTCGCAAGGAAGGCGAGCAACTGATTCCGATGCGTGAGTTCCGGAAGGAGCTGCGCGAGAAGATGGCCCAGTTACGGATGGATGAGGAGTTTGCCCGCCGATATGTCAACGACGGCTTCTCAGGTGGTGAGATGAAGCGGGCCGAAATTCTGCAAATGGCGATGCTGCGACCGAAGTTCGCCGTTTTGGACGAGACGGACAGCGGCCTGGATGTGGACGCCGTGAAACTGGCCAGCCAAAGCATTGCCGAGATTGGTGGTGCGGAGATGGGCATCCTGATCATCACGCACCACGACCGATTGCTCGAACACAACGTCCCGGATTTCACGCACGTCATGCTCGGTGGCCGAATCGTCGAAACGGGTGGTGTCGAATTGGCACGCGAACTGTACACCGAAGGCTATGACCAGGTGCGGGCAAGACACCCGGAAGATGCAGCGATCGAAAAGGAAATGACCTCGATTGAAAAGAAAGTCGCCAGCGGCGCGGCATAAGTAGCCCTTGTTCCCACGCTCCGCGTCGACGGCCACTGAGAAGAATCACAATTTAGAAAGTGCAGTCGCCGCAGAGCGGCGGAGAATTGTGTTCCCACGCAGAGCGTGGAAACTAGATAGGATATTATCATGGCCACCGATTTACAAACGATGCCGCTCGATAGCCAGGACGTGCTGGGCGAAATCAATAAGTACAATTTCGTTACCGAAACGCATGGCATCTTCAAAGCTCGCAAGGGGCTCAACGAGCACATCGTCTCTGAGATTTCGGAAATGAAGCGCGAGCCGGCGTGGATGCGCGATTTCCGGCTCAATGCGCTCAAGGTGTTCGAGTCGAAGCCGATGCCGCGCTGGGGTGGGGCGATCAACATCGATTTTCAGGACATCTATTACTACTTGAAGCCCACCACGCACCAGGGCAAGACTTGGGATGACGTGCCGCAGGAGATCAAGGAAACGTTTGACAAGCTCGGCATTCCGGAGGCAGAGAAGAAATTTCTTGCCGGCGTAAAAGCCCAGTTCGAAAGCGAAGTTGTTTATGGATCGCTGAGCGAAGACCTTGCCAAGAAGGGCGTCATTTTTACTGACACCGACACGGCCGTCCGTGAGCACGGCGATCTGGTGCGCGAATACATCGGCACGATCATTCCGCCGGAGGACAATAAGTTCGCGGCCCTGAACTCGGCCGTTTGGTCGGGTGGGTCGTTCATCTATGTCCCGAAGGGCGTGAAGATCGAGTTTCCCTTGCAAGCCTATTTTCGGATCAACGCGGAGCGGATGGGCCAATTCGAGCGGACTTTCATTATCGTCGACGAAGGGGCCGAAGTGCATTACGTCGAGGGCTGCACGGCCCCAATGTACTCAAGCGAAAGCCTTCACTCGGCCGTAGTCGAAATCATCGTCCGCCGCGGCGCCCGTTGTCGCTACACCACGATCCAAAACTGGGCCAATAACATTTACAACCTGGTCACCAAGCGGGCGGTCGCTTACGGCGACTCCTTAATGGAGTGGATCGACGGAAATCTGGGGAGCCGGCTGACCATGAAGTACCCAGCCGTCTACATGATGGAGCCGGGGGCGCGGGGCGAAATCCTGTCGATCGCGTTTGCCTCGAAGGGCCAGCACCAGGACGCGGGAGCCAAGGTCGTGCATTGTGCGCCGCACACCAAGAGCCGAATTATCAGCAAGAGCATCAGCAAGAACGGCGGCCGCAGCAGCTACCGCGGTCTCTGCAAGGTGCAGGACGGCGCAGTTGGTTCGAAGAGCAGCGTGGTTTGCGACGCCTTGATCCTGGATCCACGCAGCCGCAGTGATACCTATCCTTATATCGAAGTCGAAGAACAGGATGTTCAAGTCGAGCACGAGGCAAGTGTCTCGCGAATCGGCGAGGAGCAGCTTTTCTATTTGAAAAGCCGTGGACTCACCGAGGCGGAAGCCAGCTCGATGATTGTCAGCGGCTTCATCGAGCCGCTGGTGAAAGAGCTGCCAATGGAATATGCCGTCGAGATGAATCGGCTCATTGAGTTGCAAATGGAAGGCAGCGTGGGGTAACAGTTCGTTGAAGAAGTGCTTCGTTAGCGAGTTGTTGAGATTCGTTGCAGAACCGGCGGTGCCGGGCTGGATGTTCCCCGTCGATGAATTGTTTGAATGAAGAGGTCGATTAGGAGTCAAATGTCCACTGCGATTGCTTCGACGGGATTCTCGCAAGAGGCGTTCGACGCCTTTCTCACCACGCGCGATGAGCCGGGATGGCTCATTGACATGCGCCGCAATGCTTGGCGCCGGTTCGAGGAACTGCCGATGCCTTCGGTTCGCGACGAAGAATGGATGCGCACCGATATTCGACTCTTCAAGCTGGACCGTTTTGGCTTGCCGCATTCATCGCCGCTTGATGCGAGTCCGGCCCATGCGACCGAGCCGCACGGCGTCCTGGCTGCCGGCGTTGAGGTTGGCGGCCGATCCACGACCCTCGATGGCCGCCTCGTCGTGGGTGAATTGGCCACGAAATGGGCAAAGCAAGGGGTGCTGTTTGGCAGCCTCGATCGCATGGCGGCCGAGCATGGCGATCTGCTTCGGCCCTATTTCCAGCGTCACGTTGTCGATCCATTCCGAGACAAGTTCTCTGCCTTGAATGCCGCTGGCTGGAGTGGCGGTACGTTGCTTTATGTACCCAAGGGGGTGCGTATCGAAGATCCATTTCACTCGCTTTCCGTCCTCGGCGACGGCGGCATCGACTTCGGCAAAATCCTGGTGATCCTTGATCGGGACGCCGAGGCCACAGTGCTTACCGAGGTAGCCAGCCTGTCGGCTAACGGCGGCGGCCTCCACTGTGGCTCGATGGAGTTGATCGTGGAGCGGGGGGCCGGGCTTCGTTATGTCAGCCTGCAGAATTGGGGCGACGAAGTGTGGCACTTCGCCCACCAAAAGGCCCACGTTGCAAGTGAGGGACGGTTGCAGTGGACGATCGGCGCGCTTGGCAGCCGTCTGTCCAAAGTGAATCAACACATCGCCATGACTGGTCCCGATGCGGAAGTGCAGGTCAATGGCGTGATGTTCACCGAAGGTCGGCAGCACCTCTCATACAATACCCATCAGCATCACCAGGCGGCTTATTGCAAGAGCGACCTGTTGTACAAGGCTGCGCTGCAGGACCATTCTCGGACCGTGTGGCGAGGGATGATTAAGGTCGAAAAGGACGCGCAACGGACAGACGCCTACCAGCGCAACGACAATCTGATGCTCTCGCGCGACGCCCGCGCTGATTCGATTCCCGGCCTGGAAATCGAGGCCGACGACGTTCGATGTACGCACGGCAGCACATCGGGCCGCGTCGACGAACAGCAGTTATTCTACGCGATGACGCGCGGCTATTCGCGACGCGAGGCAGTGCGAATGATCGTTACGGGCTTCTTCCAGCAGGTGTTCGATCGCATCACGATTGAGGGGGTTCGGAACGCCCTCAGCGAGGCGATCGGTCGTCGCGTGCGCGACATCAAGGAAGCGGTGGCGTGACTCCGATTGAAATTGCTGCCAATCTCGCCCGGCCGATTGGTTTGTTGGTTGTCCTGCCAGGCTTGTGGTTCGTGGCGGGTGGCTTGCGAGTCGTTGTTTCCAGGCGGATTGACGAGCAGCGGCGTTCGACGAAATCGCTGAAAATCGGGCTGCCGTTGTTGGCGACCGGCTTGCTCCTGCTGTTCGGCGGTACGTGGCTGGCAAACTGGGCTTGGGAATTCCTTGGGTGAATGGAACCGCTGTTTCCTCACAACGAACAAATCCTGCCCGCGACAAACACAAGAAATGTCCGATTTCATTCCCGTTGCCAGAACGTCCGATATCCCCGACCCAGGGTCGCTGCTCGTCGAGGTGGGAGAACGGTTGGTCGTGCTCCTTCACGCGGCGGGCCACTTCTACGCGCTCGATGACGTCTGCACGCACGACGGCGGGCCACTGAGCGAGGGGCCGGTCGACTCGGCCGCGGGCACGATCGCCTGCCCCCGTCATGGAGCGAAGTTCGACCTTCGCTCCGGCGCGGCCCTCACCATGCCCGCCACGCAACCGACGAAATCCCACGTCGTGAAAGTCGACGGCGAGCAACTGTTCGTGCGTCTGAGTGACGGTTAGACAAAGCACCGTATCAGACCGTACAATTTGATCCGGAGGTACTTGCCATGCCCATTGCCGAAGACAAAGTCCGCGAAACGCTCAAGAACGTCGTTGACCCTGAGTTATTTGTCAACATTGTCGACCTGGGCCTCGTCTATGACATCAAGATTGATGAGTCGTCTGACGGCCACTCGAACGTCGCCGTCGAGATGACAATGACCAGTCCCGCCTGTCCGGCAGGGCCTCAACTCTTGGCCCAATCGAAGGCTGCGGTGAGCCGGCTCGACGGCGTCGGCGAAGTGGACGTAAAGCTTGTCATGACACCGCCCTGGACACCGGATCGGATGACCGAAGATGCCCGCGACCAGTTGGGAATCTTCTGAGGAATGCACTACGAGTGGCAAGGAGCGGGATTAGCCGTCAACTCTTAGCCATCAGCCAGCAATCTGAAAGCTGACGGCTAATGGCTGACAGCTTCTTATGCACTTCTTCTTGTACGAGTGGACGACCGGTGGCGGGCTTGTTGAAGCACCGGGAGGATTGCCGGCCTCGCTCTTGGGTGAGGGGGTGGCGATGGTCTCTGCGCTGGGGAGTGATCTGGCGCGGATCGATGGCTCTTGCGTGACGGTGCTGCGCGATCCGCGCGTGTTGCAGTTCTCGCTGCCTGGCTGCGAAATCGTAGACATCATCAGTTCGGCGGCGCACCATGACGAGTTCGAACGCCTCGCGGCAA
>JAKEGR010000069.1 GCA_022615465.1 Planctomycetota bacterium
GACGAATCGCAGCCGAACCGTTTTGCCCGCCAAGCTGGAAACGTCCGCGCCATTTTTCCAGCGGACGACGCGTTCGATCTCGTTGCCGACGATCTCGACGCAATCGTCCGCAGCAAAGCCAGGGATGGGTTCGCCCGCTTCATTCTGGATTTCGACGCGAATCGAGCCGGCGGCGGAGGTGGAGAAGTTCAGTTCCAACCGGTCGCCCGTGAACGTCAGCGGCCTGGTGAGCAGTTCGCCGCCCGCATACGGCGATTGGACGGAGGCAAAACCATCGAGCCGCATCGAGTAGCGATGCAAGTGCGCGGTCGGCTGGGCATAGTCCTGGTTCAAGTAGAGGGACATCTGGGTCGGGCTGGTTTGAACGATCCCCAAGGCGGGATAATTACTACGCGAGACCCAGTTCCGCGCGCCGATGCCCGGTCGGATGAAGGAACTCAGGAACGTGCGATCGTAAACGCTGCCTCCGCGCGTGGTCATCAGCACGGCGTCCGACACGTCCTTCTCGTAGCCTTTGGCGACCTTCAGCGCCTTGGCTTCCTCATCGGTGATGGCTTGCCGGCCTGGAACAAACCTCGCCGCCACGGCCACGTAGAGGTGCGGCGCGCGGAAATACGGGTCGGTCTGGTTTGTGTAAAGTTCCTCGATCGGCGACGATTTGCCGTCGGTCATGTAGCTCATCAGAACGGGATCGGCCCAAGTCACGAAGTCGCTGCTTTCCGTACGCGCGATGCGGCGGACGCCCTCCCAGACGCGGAAATAGCAGACATACTTTTTTTCCGACTCCGACCAGAAAGCCACGTTCTGCGAATCGAACATCCACGAGAACTTGAATGGCGCCTTCTCCGGTATGACCGCCGAGTCGCGCAGCTTGCGCCAGCGCAGGCCGTCGGCCGAGATGTAAGCCATCAGACCCGTCTTGGAGATTCCGGCCAGCGCCTTGTAGCGCTGGTCCGGCGGGCAGTCTGGGCGCGAGTCGAGGAAGGGACTGAAGTTGTGCGAGAACGGCGGATCGCCCGCAAGCACCACGTTGTTCTCCTTCGAGCCGCCCACCTCGAACAATCCGAGCTTTGGTTTCGTCCAATGGAGGCCGTCGTTGGATTCGGCCACGCAGGTGACTTCATTGGCCGTGCCGTCGCCAACGGTTACCGGCAACCCACGATAATAAATCCGGAAGTGCGAGCCGTCGCGGATCACGGTGCAATAACCGCAGTGGATTCCCTCCCACGGCTGATCGAATTGCAGCACCGCCCCTTCGTCGCGCGGTTCGTGCAAGTGCAGTTGGGCGTCACCGCCCAGACCCTCGATCAGGAACCGGTCCACGAACAATTCACGCCGCGAGTCGAGGCGAATCGGCGTCTCGTCGCGCGCCACCGGAGACTGCTCGTCCGCAGCCTCCGCGATCACCTGGGACAATAGCGAGATGACAGCCGCAACAGCAAGTTGGCGAAAAATGACGTTCATCCATTCGACTCGTTTCTGATTGTTTCTTTGAATGCAACTTGGCTTTGTGCAGTGCGTCTCCGCGCTGAGTTCCCACTCGTATTGTCGGCGTCGGCGAATTTGCTTCGGGCCATTGTCCTGCGATTCGCGACGGAATACAACCGTTTGTGCTGGGCTGAACACGCCGCTCCCACGTCCATGGATCATGTGCAATTCGTTGCCGTGTGGCCCATTAGGCCGGGTCGGGCTATAATTGGGTGGGCTGGGCGAACGTGCGATATGTAAATCCATGGGGCGTGGATGTCATGACCTATCAGGGCACAGTACAAAACGGCTTGGTGGTGCTTCAGGACGGTGCAACGTTGCCTGACGGGACGATTGTCACGGTCGTGCCTGTTCCGCGCGCATCCCAGGAAACCGGGGGCAGCGATACGCGCACGATCTGGCAGAAACTTGCCGATCTGGGCCGCCAGGTCGAATCCGAGCCGTGTGATCTGCCGACCGATCTGGCCGCTAACCACGACCACTACCTGCACGGCTTGCCGAAGCGTCAATGAACAAAACGTTTGCCGACACGTTCTATTACCTTGCCCTGCTCAATCCGGACGACGCGGCACACGAACTCGCCTTGGTGGTCTCCGCTGATCGGCGGGGTACGCTCGTCACAACTCGCTGGGTGCTGGCCGAAGTTGGCGACGCCATGGCCGCACCCGCGTATCGGCAACGCTTCCTTAATCTGATTCAGATGATTGAGGCTGATCCAGGCACAATTGTTGTCTTAGCTACTGATGAACTCTTCCATGACGGTGTAAGGCTCTTCGGCCAACGCCCTGACAAAACATGGCCATTGACCGATTGCATCAGCTTTCTGGTGATGGACCAGCACGGCATCCAAGACGCACTCACCGGCGATCATCACTTTGCACAAGCCGGGTTCACGCCTCTCTTGGCGGAGCGAACACAACGATAGTTAGGCCCGAACGGCTGGATTCCGGCCGCGTGCAGAACCTCGGACGCCCTTGATTTTGACGCATCGGCCGTTGACAATCAACGCAAGGAGTTCTTACGTCAATGACTAAAATCGCAACCAAGCCCACATCGCAAACGCCGGATACCGCCGGGCGGTTCGGGCCGTTCGGCGGCCGCTATGTGCCCGAAACCCTGATCCGCGCTCTGGACGAACTCGCGATCGAGTACGACAAGGCCCGCCAGGATCCCGCGTTCAAAGCCGAGTTGGCCGGATTATTGCAGCACTACGTTGGCCGACCGTCGCCGCTCTATCATGCCAAACGACTCAGCCAACAGTGCGGCGGCGCACAAATCTGGCTCAAGCGCGAAGATCTCAATCACACCGGCTCCCACAAAATCAACAACACGCTCGGCCAGGCGCTCTTGACGCTCCGCATGGGAAAAAAGCAGGTAATCGCCGAGACGGGCGCGGGACAGCATGGCGTCGCCACGGCGACGGCCTGTGCTCACTTCGGCCTCACCTGTGTCGTGTACATGGGCGAGGAAGACATCCGCCGCCAGGCCCCCAATGTGTTCAGCATGAAACTGCTCGGCGCCGAGGTACGGCCCGTTTCGAGCGGTTCGCGCACCCTCCGCGACGCCATCAATGAAGCGATGCGAGACTGGATGGCCAGCGTCGAAACGACTCATTACATTCTCGGCTCAGTCGTCGGCCCCCATCCGTTCCCGCGGATCGTCCGCGATTTTCAGTCGGTCATTGGCCGGGAAACGATCGACCAATCTCGCCAGCATCTTGGCCGGCTGCCCGACACGGTGGTGGCATGCGTGGGCGGCGGCAGCAACGCGGCCGGCATGTTCTATCCGCTGATCGAGCACCAGGAGGTTGCGCTCGTCGGCGTCGAGGCGGGCGGACGCGGCGAGAAGCCGGGCGATCATGCGGCCCCATTAAGCCACGGCAGCCCCGGCGTGCTCCACGGCAGCTACAGCTACGTGATGCAGGACGAAGACGGCCAGACGTGCGATGTGCATTCGATTTCGGCCGGGCTTGATTATCCGGGCGTTGGGCCGGAACACAGCTATTGGCACGACACGGGCCGTGTGCGCTATACCTGCTGCCGCGACGAAGAAGCGCTCGCGGCATTCGACGCGCTCGCCCGCAACGAAGGCATCCTGCCCGCGCTCGAAAGCGCTCACGCCGTTGCCAAAGCCCTGGAACTGGCCCGCGGCAAACCGAAAGACCACATCCTCGTCGTCTGCCTCTCCGGCCGCGGCGACAAAGACGCGGCGGAAATCGCGAGGCTGAAACAAACAACGAGAAATCACTCGTAGCGGCAGATACTTGACTGACTGGAGGATACGCCATGTTCGGTATTGGTGCTAGCGAATTGATCGTATTCGCGTTGTTCACGTTGTTCTGGATTGCTGTAATCGGCGTGCTGCTGGCGGCCGCAATAAGAATCCTGCGTTCCAAGCGGCGCGATTAATGTCTACCGAGACGAAGCAATCATTGCCTCTGCGCCGGGGTCTGGTCCATTTTTCGGCCAACAGGCTATGTCTTTGACCTATTGGCGTCGACCGAAAACATGGACCTGACCCCCCTGGTCCCACCAACCAATGGGGTCCACCTCTACCCTCAACCTTATGCGGGAGGATCAAAGATGAAACTCGGGATCTTCTGTCTGTCGGTAGCTTTTCCAGCCCTCTCGCTGTGTGCCGCTGAACCTACGGCACTACCAGCAGCAGCTACTGACACTGCGTCCCATGCCGTGCTCCAAGCAGGGAAGAAACTCGGAGGCAAATCCACAACGCACCGCTTCGAGAATCTGCGCGCGGGAGCCATCCAGACCGCGAAGGGATGGAACGTCCAGGATTTCGCTTCCAGCTTCTTCAATCCGACCTCGGAGGAAATCACCGTGACCATGAAAATGGTCAGCGACGATCCGAAGTTCGTCTTCGCCAATGGCCAGGCAGGCACGTTCACCAAGACCTACAAGCTCCGGCCCATGCAGGGCGAGACGGACAACATCTACATCGGCTCGCCCGCGTTTGTGGGGGCCCCGTGGCCTGTGGCGCCCAAGACGAATTTTACCGGTTCGGTGGAGTTCTCCAGTCCCACGCCGTTTTACTACTACTTCCTGCGGGAGACGGAGGTTGGCGAGGCGGTCGATGCGACGGATGCGTATTTTGCGGCTTGGAAGCCCTGGATGGACGACGTACCGGCGGCATGGGACGACGACCTGAAGCAGTTCGTGATCCCCTACACCAACTACTGGCACAACGAGAAGAGCTGGCCCATCGGATGGCACTCGGTGCTGACGCTCACGAACAACACAGATCGGCCGGTGATGTACACGCTCAAACACATTCCCTACTACGGGGCGCAGTTCAACCCCAAGAACGACCAGACCACCCATTACAAAGAGCAGGTCGTGCAGGTGGCCTTACAAAGCGGGGAAGAGAAGAAAACGACGCTCCAAGAACTTTTCGGCTGGTCAGCCGATTCAATGAGTTCGATGGAGGGGTGCCTGCTCATCAGCCCAAGCCGGCTGGATGCCAAGGCGGGTACGACCATCCGGTTCTCCGTTCCTCCCAACGCCTCTGGCGAGCGACTGCATGACGCCATCCGGTAAAATGCTCTGCGTCCTTTTGGCCCCCGACCTGGTCTCAGCGGTCGATCCGGTATTGCTCGATCTTTCGGTACAATGTTGCCCGGCCGATGCCCAGCAGCCTGGCTGCCTCCGGCACGTTGTCGCCGGCACGGGTGAGGGCCTCGGTGATCAACCTCTGCTCCCACTCGTCAAGCCGCAGTGTGTCCAATTCGCCGCTCCCCGAATCGCGGAGGGCCAAATCACTCGGCTTGATGGCATTTCCATCGGCGAGCACGACCGCGCTATCCAGCACGTTGCGTAACTGCCGCACGTTGCCCGGCCAGCGATATTCCAGCAGCTTGGCCCGCGCCGAATCGGTCAAAGTCACCCCTGGTCGGCCATGCAGTTGCCGGAAATGATCGAGGAAGTAATCGATGAGCAATTGCAGGTCGTCGCCTCGATCGCGCAGCGGCGGCAGATGCAACTCGAACACACTGAGCCGGTAATACAGATCCTCGCGGAACCGCCTGTCACGCACGTACTTTTGCAAATCCTGATTCGTGGCGGCAATCACCCGCACATCGATGCTCACTTCTTCCGTCGCGCCGACGGGCAAGAACGGATGGCCTTCCAAGATACGCAGCAGCTTGGCCTGACCTTCAAGTGGCAGTTCGCCGACTTCGTCGAGAAACAGCGTCCCCAGATCGGCCTGCTGGAAGTAGCCGACGTGGTCGCGATTGGCGCTAGTGAACGAGCCGGCCTTGTGCCCAAACAGTTGGCTCTCGATCAGATCGGCTGGAATCGCGGCACAATTGACCGCAATCATCGGCCGATCGGCCCGCGGACTTGCATGGTGAATCGCCCGCGCCACCAGCTCTTTTCCCGAGCCACTCTCGCCGCGGACCAGCACACAGCCCGGTGCCCGCGCCACGCGATGGATCTTGGAATTGAGGTCGCGCATCGCCGGGCCGTCGCCGATCATTTGGTCGTGGCCGGGCGATATTTCGACGAGCCGTTGGTAATCGGTTTGCAACGCGGTCAACTCGCGTGCCCGGACCAGCGCGATCGCAACCAAATTCGCACAGGTGATGATGAAATCAAAATCCGATTGGCGGAAGCGGCCGTCTTCCAGGTAGACGTGGATCGCGCCCAAGATGGCCCGCGTGCCATCGACGCTCCGCCGCACTAGCGGGACGCAGACGGCATCGGCAAAGTGACCAATATCCTGCAACCCCGTGCCCGGCGACTGATTGGCCACCCAGACGGCATGCCCTTGCCGGGAAACCAGTTCCGTAAGCGATTGATTCAGCGCTATCTGGCCCAATGCCTCGCGAGGAATCACCATCTTCGGCTGCAAGTCGCCTTCGTCGCTGACCGCCAGGAACCCAACGACCGACGCTCGGGTCCGCTTGTGGAGCAATTCCATCGCGATTTGCATCACGCAGTTGGGATTCCCGCAACCCAAGAGCTTGATGCAGAACTGATACAGCAGCATCAACTCCTTGACCTGCTCCGTGCTCGGCAACCCGGCCAGCGCATCCTCGCGTGATTCCTCGACGGCGATCGGGAAGTCCTGCACGATGGTTTGCCTGAGTTGCGAGTCGTCGCCCTGGGCAGTGGGCGACTCTTCCGACAGGTGGAATTCGAACTCGGTCGCGCCGACGCGGATCGTGTGGCCATCCGCCACGGTCGCTTCGTCGATCTTCTGCCCGTTGACGAGTGTGCCGTTGCGGCTGTCCGCATCGCGGATGACCCAGCCGTCGAGCGTTGAGGTGAGCGTGGCATGGACGCGCGAGCAAAGCGGGTCAGCCAGCGAGAGATGACATTCGGTGCCCCGACCGAGGAGGGTCTGGTGACGCGCATCGAGCGGAAAATTCGTGCCGGCACGGTCGCCGGTCAGAATCGTGAGATAGGCATAGATGCGCTGACTAACGGCAGTCATAAAACCTTGGCCCGCTACCGTCCCTGCGGAGAAGCCCCAACCCTCACATGGTACACCAATCAGGAACGAGGTGGAATCCGATCGGGTGCGGCCCTGGGGCGGTGGGCCGACTGGCTTGCGGCCCAAGAGGTGCTTTGATAGAGTGCAGTCTCCAGTTCCGGGCGTCTTGCGCCGCGGGATTGGCGGAACTTCCCCCGTTATCGGGCTGTAGCTCAGCCTGGCTAGAGCGCTTGGTTCGGGACCAAGAGGTCGAAGGTTCAAATCCTTTCAGCCCGACTCGACAGAAACCTAAGCCGATTCGAGAGTTAGATTGACCAGTAAGAGGTAGCCAGAGGCTCAGTGGAGCACGGGACAATTGTCGAACCATTGCCGGCCCTGGTTGGTCATCCAGTCGGTGCTTTCATTCGGCCCCCAATAGCCGGGATCGTACATGTAGAGTGTCGGTTTGTCGCTTCGCTGCCATTCCTCGAGAATCGGGTCGCAGACCGCCCAGGCCGCTTCGACTTCGTCTGCCCGGGCAAACAAGCTGGCATCGCCCTCGATTGCTTCAAGCAATAACCGTTCGTACGCTTCCGGGATCGTGCCGCGGAACTCGCGCTGGTAGCTGAAGTCGAGATCCGTCTGACGGATCTGCATGTCGGTGTCGGGCACCTTGGTCTGGAAATGAAGTTGGATGCCCTC
>JAKEGR010000387.1 GCA_022615465.1 Planctomycetota bacterium
AGCAGCAGGTTGAGCACGGCCGTTTCCATTTGCACGGCGGCCAAGAGCGCGCCTTGCTTATCGCGCCAGGAGCGGATCATGTAATACTGGGCGGGAAAGTTATCACGCAACAGGTCGCGGACCATGTTGATGTCGATGCCCGGCTTGAGTCGGATCTGAATCGAATTGAAGTTAGCAATTCCGTTCGACGGATTTACCATACCGCGGATTTCCTGGAGCTTGCGAAACGGCACGAACACGAAGCTCCCGTCGTACTCGTTCATCTTGCTCTCGTAGAAATCGACGATCGTGAATTTGGCGCTGAGGGGTTTCGGAGGCTGGCCGGCCGAGACGTAGGTAATTTCGACATCATCCCCCGGCAAGGCGCGAAACGCTTCGGCTCCGTCAAGTGTGCGGTAGCCGCACAGCGCGATGCCCAACACGCAGCCGGGATGCTGTTCGCGCGCCGGATCGAAAAGTTCGCCTTCCCCCGCGGCGGAATCAACTCCCTTGGAATCGCCAGCCTGGGTGCTTGCGGAGGGGGCTTGGCCAAACGGATTTTCGACCGATTGCTCTGGGACGACGATCTGAGGAAGGTAACGGGCCTTCTGGCGACGATGTGGCCAGCCGGCGTATTGCATCTGTTGGCGAGGCTGGATCTTCGAGGGATCCGTCGCCTGATGGTCGTAGACGTCGTAGCCCCCTTCTTTGAGTTGAAAGTCGAGTTGAGTGCGGTTGTCCGGGTGTTGCAGAAATTGACCAAGATCGCTGACGCGGGCATAGGAACCTTCGTCGACGCCGATCATGGTGATCTGTTGTGTAATGTATTGATCGCCGATCTTGTACCCGAGCATGGCGGGAACATGCACGGTGGGCGACATGCCAACGATATACTGGCCGGCGATGCGGCGGATCTTCTCCATGTGGGCATCGGCGTCCGGGATGCCTTCGAGCGACGGCGTTTCAAATACGAGGTCGGAGAGGATGCCGTGAATCCGCTCCTGCATTTCGTGCGTAAAACCTTCCATCACGGCATTGACGACGATCATCGTCGCCACGCCCAGCGTCACGCTGATGATCGACGCCAGCGCGATGTAACGCGTCCGCAAGTAGCGCCAGCAAAGAAGAAACTTGTACATCTTCCCGTCCTTGGGAAATGGTTGGTAGTGATTCGTCAGTTGTTGTGGCTTGCCGACAACTGACAACTCTACTCGGCTTCCGGCCGCAACAATGGAAACAAGATCACATCACGGATGGATTGCGAGTTCGTGAGCAACATGACGAGACGATCGACCCCCAGGCCCAATCCGCCGGCGGGGGGCATGCCGTGTCGCAGAGCGCGGATGAAGTCGTGGTCCATCTTGGCCATCGATTCCTCCTCGGCGAGACCGGCAAGCTGCGTCTTGAATAGCTCCTCCTGCAAATCAGGGTCGTTCAGTTCCGTGTAAGCGTTCGCGATTTCCATGCCAGCGACAAACAACTCAAACCGCTCAGCGACCGCCGGATGGTCCGCCTTGCGTTTGGTAAGCGGGCAAATGCTGGCCGGGTAATCGAGCACGAAAATCGGACCAGCGAGGGCATCTTCCACCCGGGCTTCGAACACCTCGCTCTTCACGACATCGGGGTGCTTGCCGGCGGTTTCCAGGCCGACTGCTCTGGCAAATGTGGCGACGGTAGCCGCATCGCCAGGCTCAATGCCCGTGTGCCTGGCGAAAAGCTCGTCGTAGGTCTCTCGGGCGAACGGCGGCGTAAAGTCGATCGTCGTGTCGCCCCACGGCAGCACGAGCGACTGGCCAGTGGCACGTACCGCATCCACAAGGCATGCCTCGGTGAGGTCCATCATCGTGCGGTAATCGCCATAGGCCTGGTAGGCCTCGAGCATCGTAAACTCGGGATTGTGTTTCGGACTGATGCCTTCGTTGCGATAGACGCGGCCCAGTTCGTAGACGCGTTCCATGCCTCCGACCAAGAGACGCTTGAGGTGCAACTCAAGAGCGATGCGCAGATACAGGTCGATGTCGAGCGCGTTGTGGTGCGTTTTGAACGGTCGGGCCGCCGCGCCGCCGGCGATGGAGTGGAGCGTGGGGCCTTCGATCTCGAGAAAGCCGCGACCGTGGAGGGTTTCACGAATCGAGCGGATGATTTTGGTGCGGTTCAAGAATCGCTGCAGCACCCCCTCGCCATACGTTAGGTCGAGGTAACGCATCCGCTGTCGCAACTCCGGATCGGTAAGACCATGATGTTTTTCCGGCGGGGCGGCGAGGGTTTTCGTCAGAATGTGGATCCGCTCGGCAAAGATCGATAGTTCGCCGGTCTTCGTGCGGCGGAGTTCGCCATCGACACCGAGGATGTCGCCCAGGTCAAGGCACTGCACGACCTCCCAATCGTCGCCGACTTGTTGTTGGCCGACAAAAAGCTGGATCTGGCCCGTCATGTCGCGAAGATCGATGAACTGGAGCTTGCCCTTGTCGCGGTGCAGTACGATGCGGCCGGCAACCCGCACCTTGGGACCATGCATCTCGCCAGGACCTTGCTCGGCCAGCCACTTGCGGAAATCGAAGTCCTCGCCAACGTCTTCAGGAACTCTGATCGCCTCTTCCGTGCCATTTTGCCGGCGATAGGAAATTTCGCTGGCACGGGCGCGGACGGCCGCAATGGGCGAATGGCCCTCGAACCGCTGCCCCCATGGATCGCGACCGATCGTGGCAATTTTTCGCAGCTTCTCGCGGCGGGCCAATTCCCAATCGATGCTGGTTGCGGTGCTCGCGGATTCGTCAGCCACAGTTCAACTCATGCGTGTATGGAAAATGGGCGTACCCCGCCGTTGCAGCCTTTTGAGACATTTGGGTCAATAATGTCCGACGGGACGGGGGTAGCCTAGCTGCTGTAACTCCGAAGGAGGCAACATTTTAGTGGCTGGCGGCAGTGGGTCAATGTCGGCTGGCACAATGCCTGCTACCCCCCTTCCGTGGCATTGCACGCGAAAAATGGCCGTAAGGCTACGGATAAACGAATCGTGGGAGCCTGGGCGGGCGGTTCACGCCTCGCAGGAGCGAGGTAAGATTTACCGTTCGCACCGGTTCTGCACGGTGGCCCTGTCCATTTGTTCCGGCTGTACCGGCTGGTATAGCCATTGTTGATCGTGTTAGGCCGATTTTTCTGGTTGGCGGCCCACGCGGCGGACGAATTCTGATTTTGCGTATCGCTCTGTGCGTAATGATGATGATGGCGCACTCGGCGAAATGTAGTCTGGTTTGTTTCTTTTGGGGCGGCCGGCGGAGATTTGTGGGCACGGATCACGCAGCCGGCTGCCATTTTTCACGCCGCCAGCGATGAATCATAACAGGTTACACGCCAAGAATTGGTTGCTGGTTGGCTTTGCCTCCTGGTTCCTGGGTGGGGTGGGCATGGCCGGCGCGCCGCCTGCCAATCGGATCGTTGGTGATCGGCAGCCAACCGCCTCGCAATCACCGCTGATCGTCGAAAATCCGTACGCAACGCGGCAGCCCGCCGCGGCGCAGGCC
>JAKEGR010000388.1 GCA_022615465.1 Planctomycetota bacterium
AGCCAAAACGCGACATCGTGGAGCCTTTGCCGCTCTCTCCCCAGCCGGTCCAAGGCAGGGCCGGATCAATGTAGTCGCAGCGGTTCTGGAAAATGGTGCCGGCGTTCGTGCGTTTGGCCAGGTGCTCGGCCCGCTCTCGATCCCTGGTCCAAATCGAGGCCGTCAGCCCGAATGCCGAGTCGTTCATCCGTTTTAGAGCCTCTTCGTCGTCTCGTACTGCGGCAACTGGTAGCAACGGCCCAAAGCTCTCGTGCTGCATGACCGCGGCGCTGTTCTCCACGTCGGCCAGCAGAGTCGGTGCGTAAAAGTTGCCTGGCAAATTCTTCGGCACCTGGCCGCCGACGAGCAGGCGAGCGCCGCGGTCTGTGGCATCCTCGACTTGCTGCTGCAGGAAAGCCGGAGCTTCGCGGCTCGCCAAAGGCCCCATCGTCGTTGCTTCCTCCAGGGGATTGCCCAGTTGGTACGCGGCAATCAGCGTAGCCGCCTTTTCCAAGAAAGGTTCGTATAAGTCGTGATGGATGTATACGCGCTCGACGGCACAACAAGACTGGCCCGCGTTGTAGCAAGCCCCGTCGACAATGTTCGCGGCAGCAAACTCCAGATCGGCGTCGGCAGCCACATAGGCCGGGTCTTTGCCTCCCAGCTCGAGGCCCACGTCGATCAGCCGCGACTGGGCAACCGCCTGATAGATCTGCCGTCCGCCCTCCACGGAACCAGTGAACGCGACGTGGTCGATCCGCGGATGGCCGATCAGGTCCGCCGTCTGTTGATGCGTGAGCGTCAGGTTCGTCAAGAGGTTCGGCACTTCCAACTCGGCAAACGCATCGGCAAATGCCTGGCCGGTCAGCGGTGTTTTTGCGCTGTGCTTGAGCAGTACCACGTTGCCTGCCAATAGCGCCGGTACAATCACATTGATTGGGATCAGCAACGGATAGTTCCAGGCAGCGATATCGAGCACAACGCCCAGCGGTTCATGCTCGATCCGGCGAACGAAACCCGATTTCGGCAAGCAGTCCGCGCCCAGGGCCATCGGGGCGTCGGCAATCGAACGATCGGCCCGATCGAACATCGTGGCCAATTCACCGCGGGCCTGCGAGAGCGGCTTGCCCATTTGGCGGGTCACGTCGCGGGCAATGTCCTCCCCCGCTTCTCGCAACTGCATGAGACCTGCCGTCACGATTCGAATTCGATCCTCCAGGGAGTTAGCCCGCCACTGCTCCCAGGCAAGCGCGGCCGCTTCGAGCTTGCGTGCTATTTGCTCGTGGCGGTCGTAGGGTATCTCTGCCACGACCGATTGGTCGTAGGGATTGGTTACCGTAAGCACGGAACGCTTGGATGTCGCTGAAGATGGCATTGGGATGAATCACTCGGGAGTCACGTAAGCGGCGGTAATTCCGCCATCGACCAGGAATTCGCTGCCCGTCATGTAGCTGGAAGCATCGGAAGCGAGAAACAACGCCGCTTGGGCGATCTCTTTCGCCTCGCCAAAGCGGCCCATCGGGATGTGAACCAGGCGCCGCTGACGTTTCTGTTCGGTGTCGAGGAACTTCATGAGCAGTTCGGTTCGCAACGGACCAGGGCAAAGCGCGTTGACCCGGATGTTCTCGCGGGCATGGATGACCGCCAACTCGCGCGTCAATGCCAGTACGCCGCCTTTGCTCGCCGTGTAGGCGACTTGCGGCGTGGCCGCGCCCAGGTGTGCGACAAACGAAGCCGTATTGATGATCGATCCGCCGCCGGCCCGGCGCAACGCGGGAATTCCATACTTGCAGCCGAAAAACACGCCCTTGAGATTGACATTCATCGTCAAATCCCAAGTCGCTTCGCTGGTATCTTCACTCGTTCCGTCGTCGGAGTGCATGATGCCGGCGTTGTTGAACATCACGTTGAGCTTGCCGAATCGCCGCTCTGCCGCCGCAACCATCTGCTCGCAATCCGAGGCCACGGCGACGTCCGCCCGTTGAGCAGCGGCCTTGCCGCCCGCACCTGCAATCTCATGGGCAGTCTTTTCCGCGCCTGCCATGTCGATATCAACACAGAGGACGCTAGCGCCTTCCTGGGCAAAGAGCAAAGCACTCTCTCGGCCAATCCCGCTGGCAACGCCGGTCACCAAAGCAACTCGATCTTTCAAACTTGCCATAAGTATCTCGCTACTCCTCTCAAAAAAACTACCGTTTCATCCTGGGCAGCACCAACCGTTGGACCCAGTTGTAGACCTCGCAATGTCGTACGTCGTCGCACATCACGTCGGCATCGATGCCAAGACGCCACGCGATATCTTTTCGGCCAGGGTTGCTGTGCAGGCATTCGAGATCGTCGATATAGCGATTGGCCGATGCTTCGTCGCGAAAGAAACCGTGTTGGATCAGCTTGGGAATACGACAAAATGCCAGCCGAGCCATCTCGTGCAGATCGTATTCCGGATGGTACTGTAGCCCCCAGAAAGTTCCCCCATGATAGGTGACGGCGACCGACTGCACTTTCGTCCAGACATTGCGACTGAGCGCGATCGCGCCTGGCGGCAGATGGACGATCTCGTCGTCGTGGCTGGTGAAACCGTCAAAGACATTGGTTTTGCCTTCATACATGGGATGCGCCCGACCGGCGCGGGTGAGTTCAATCTTGCGGGCAATGCCCATCTCGCGGCCGTTGGGATTGGCTTGGACCTTTCCGCCCGCGGCAACCACGGCAATCTGGGCCGCCCAGCAACTTCCAAAACTAGGTACACCCGCATCAAAAGCGCGGCGGGTCAAATCGAGTTGCTGCTGGACTTCGGGCAGATGGGAATCGTTCAAGCACAGACTGCAACCGGTCCATGCGATCCCATCGTATTTCTCCAGATCCCGGTCGGACGGGAAAGACGCCCCCTCGTCGGAAGGAAACAGGATTTCACATTCGGCGCCTCGCGGTGAGCAGTGGATGAGCATATTCCGGTACAGATCCGCCGCCATCGAAGCACCGCCCGCCACCAACTGATCGCGAGCCTTTTGAGTGTACCCATCGATTACCAAATATCTAGGTCCGCTGGCCATCGACTAAATCCTTCTTTCAGCTAGTTGATCAATGATTCCTGGCAGGTCAGCGTAGCGCTGGCAAATGGCATCTGCCTTGGTGCGATCTTTATCTTGATCGCGTGCAGCCGTGAAGAGCACCGC
>JAKEGR010000070.1 GCA_022615465.1 Planctomycetota bacterium
GGTAATGATCCACCAAGCGACGCCACGCCGGCAAACCGGTCTGGATTGCTCCAGGCGATACGTACCGCCATCGTACCGCCTGCACCGTAACCGGCCAGAAAGACTCGTTCGCCGTGGATATTGAACCGTCGTTTGGCAATGGCGATGCAGTCGAAGATGCGAGTTTCCGACTCTTCAAACTCCGCCTGGGTTTGCCGCCAATGATAGGCATTTCGATTGCGGCTTTCCTCGGCCGTCGCCCGCGGGGCGATGGCTACGTAATTCCGCATGCTCACCAGAGGCATGACTTTGAGGAGCTGATGCTCATTGCCGGGTGTACCATGCAGCCACACCACAAGCGGGTACGCGTAACCAGGTTCGTAGTGCATCGGAACAAAGATTGCGTGCGGGGAACGCGAACTCAGGTGCCGCCTTGCAACTGCCTCGGTATCAAAACAATCTTCGGAGATCGAGAAAAGCTTAGGTTCAATGCTCTTTGGGGCCAGCGCGATGCGATTCATATATTCACGTAACTTGTGGGTGTTTTTGGGTGAGTTCGAGAACGTCTGGAATGGTGATCCCAATGGCAAACGTTCGTGCTAGCACGGCTTGGCGGGAAGTGTTGGGATGCTCTCACTTAGCTCAGGGGACTCTAAACAAACCTTTCAGTGATGTCAACGGAGACAATCAAGCAAAGTGAGATGCGAGATGTCCAGCCCTCGGTGATGCCGTGCAATACCAGGAGTGCTGCCGCGTGCATTCTGGCTGGCCAGTAAGAGTGGGGGGAGGCAACGAGTCAGTCACTTCGCACGAAGATATTATTAGCGTTTCGAGTGAGGTGGTTCACGCCAACTCTGCCATTTTGGCAACTAGCTGCTTCACGGCATCGATGCTTTTTTGGAATGCCACACGTTCGTCTTTCGTTAATTTCAACTCAACAACACGCTCGACCCCGCTAGCACCAATAATGGCAGGCACACCGACATAATATCCACCAACGCCATATTCCTTGTCGCAATAGGCGGCACAGGGGATCAGTCGTTTTTTGTCGCGCACCACCGCCTCCACCATTTGTGCCGTGGCGGCCGCCGGTGCATAGTAGGCGCTGCCGGTCTTCAGGAGTGCGACGATTTCCGCGCCGCCGTTTCGCGTGCGGTCAACGATCGCGTCCAACCGCTCCGGATCGATCAATTGGCTTACAGGAATGCCACCGACCGACGTGCAACTTGGAATCGGCACCATCGTATCACCGTGCCCGCCCATCAGCAGTGCCGAGATGTCTTCCACGCTAACGCCTAACTCCATCGCCAGAAACGTGCGATAGCGGGCCGTATCCAGCACACCGGCTTGTCCCATGACGCGGTGCGGTTCAAACCCAGTCACCTGCTGGGCACGCTGAACCATGGCATCCAGCGGGTTGCTGACGACGATCACGATCGCGTGGTCACTCGATTTCTGCACTTGCTCGCACACATCGGTCATGATCTTGGCATTCGTGGTCAGCAGATCGTCACGGCTCATGCCCGGCTTACGCGGGATGCCAGCAGTGATCACGACGACATCGCTGCCGAGCGTGTCGGCGTAATCGGTTGTGCCGATGATCTCGGCATCGAAACCGACAATGGGCGACGCCTGCCGCAGATCGAGTGCCTTGCCTTTCGGCATGTCACCCGTCTGAGGAATGTCGAGCAAGACAATATTGCCCAATTCCGCTGCAGCGCACCAATGGGCGGTCGTTGCTCCAACGTTGCCTGCACCAACAATCGTAATTTTTGCGCGCCGCATGATAGCACGTCCTTTGAGTAGGTCAGGCATTTTGGCCCGACAACAATGGCAAGAATATCACTTCTGCCAGGCATGGCGAGCCTGACCTGTACGTTGCAAGCGTGAGTATCACGCGAGAAGCTCAGTCGTGCAAGTGGCACGCCAACGTCATTTTTTTGTGTCGGGGTGCTTGACAACGATCTGGACATTCATTCGTTGCTCGACTAATGTTCCGCCTCTCATCTGCTGCTTCTCTTCACCACCAACAATCGAATTACCGCGGGAGGCCTTCGTGGCATCCGGGATGATGTCTGCGGCACAGGGTGCGGGGTCGGGAGACCCGCGCACCACAGAAGGGCTCATTAGCCGCAGTCAAGATCTGGTTCTGCCTGTCGCCATCATTGCCAGCGTGTTGGTGATCATGGTGCCGTTGCCGGCTGCGCTGCTGGACGTGCTGCTGGCGGGCAACATCACGGTCGCAGTGCTCGTGCTGCTGACGACGGTCTACGTTCGCACGCCACTCGAGTTCAATGTTTTCCCCTCGCTGCTGTTGGCTACGACCCTGGCCCGCCTCGTGCTCAATGTCGCCACGACGCGGCTGATCCTGACCCGCGCTGGAATCGACGGCGAATATGCCGCAGGCCATGTGGTGACGGCCTTTGCTGGCTTTGTCGCCGGTGACAAAATCGTCATTGGCCTGATCATCTTTATCATCATCATCGTGATCCAGTTTATTGTGATTACGAAAGGCGCCACACGCATCAGCGAAGTCGCCGCACGCTTTGCACTCGACGGCATGCCAGGCAAGCAAATGGCGATTGACGCCGACCTGAACGCTGGCATCATCGACGAACGCGAAGCCCAGTCTCGCCGATCCGAAATAACTCGCCAGGCGGATTTCTACGGTGCCATGGATGGTGCCAGCAAATTCGTCCGCGGCGATGCCATCGCCGGCATTCTCATCACGGTGATCAACATCATCGGAGGCCTCATCATCGGCATCGCTGAATACGGCATGCCATTCGCCGGAGCAGCAAAACTGTATACGCACCTGACGATCGGCGACGGCCTGGTGAGCCAGGTGCCGGCGTTCTTGATTTCACTCGCGGCCGGGTTGCTCGTCACGCGCAGCACGCAAAAGTCAAATATGCCGCGCGAGTTCATGCAGCAACTCCTTTCCAGGCCCCAGGCACTTGCCATTACCGGTTGCTTTCTCAGTGTGCTCGTTTTTACAAGCCTGCCACGGCTACCGCTGCTCACACTTGGTGCTGCGTGCCTCGGCTTGGCACGCGTCATGACACGGCGCGATTTGCAGGCAACTGCCGCTGCCGCCGAACGCTTCGAGCAGGAGAAAATCGCCAAGAAGACGGATGATCGCGTGGAGGACTACCTCACCGTCGATCCCATGGAAATCGAGCTTGGCGTCGGACTGATTCGCCTAGCCGATCCAAACCGCGGCGGCGATCTGCTGGACCGCGTGCAGCGAGTCCGGCAGAACATCGCAGGTGAAATCGGCATTCTGATGCCCAAGGTCCGCATCCGCGACAATATGCGTCTCGATGCCCACCAGTATCGCATTAAGATCGCCGACATCCCAATCGCGCAAGCTGAGTTGGAACCCGCTCTGCTGCTGGCAATCGACTCCGGAATGACGACCGGCATCGTGGACGGCACCTCCACCAAGGATCCGGCCTTTGGCTCCGATGCGAAATGGATCAATCCATCGCTGGCGGATCAGGCCGAAATGTACGGCTACACAGTCGTCGAACCGGGGGCTGTTTTGGCGACCCACCTCACCGACGTCTGCCGCCGTCATGCTGATGAAATCCTTACCCGCGACGCAACCAAGCACCTCATCGACGAACTGAAATCACAAACTCCGGCCGTGGTCGATGAGTTGATTCCTGCAGCCATGTCTCTCGCCGAAGTGCAGGCGATCCTGCATATGCTACTCCGAGAGCAAGTGTCGATCCGTCAACTCGGCCTGATTCTCGAAACACTCGGCGATCACGCGCAACGCTCGAAGGATCCGATTCTACTTAGCGAATATGTCCGTCACCGTCTGGCGCGTCAGATATGCATGCGTTACCGCAACGCGGAAGGCGAACTGCACGTCGTCGCGTTCGACCCGGCGCTGGAGGATCGCATTCGCGCCGGCTTTGACCACGGCGATCGCGGTCTCTTCATTCGGATGTCGCCGCAGGCCATCGAAGCCACTTGCAGGTTGATCAGAAATGAAATCACCAAGCTGACAACCGCGAATCGTCCGCCGATTGTGCTGGTCAGCCCGCAAATCCGGGCGGCCGTCAAGCGCTTTACCGAAAATCAACTGCCGACCCTCGTCGTCATGAGTTTCAACGAAGTCACGCGAGACACGAAGATCGTTACGGTTGGGCTTGTCGCCGACACAATCTGACGCACCTTCCACTTACTTGGAATCTGTCCCCTGTTCCCGGAATCTGCCATGGAAGTCAAAACGTTTCGTGCCAATACGATGCAACAAGCGCTGGACCTTGTCCGCCGCGAGTTAGGATCATCGGCCTCGGTGCTACACACACGCGAACTGAATGCAGGGCTGTTGCGGCGGCTCGTCTTCGGGCGCCAAGTTGAAGTGTCGGCTTCCTCCGCTGTCAACGTCCCCAGCCGGCTGCCGCCAGAGTATCAATTGTCGGCCGCGAACCGTTCCTACGCCGAACCCGTCGTGCCAATCCACCTGGAAGCCGACTACCGCGCACAGTATCGCGACGATTTCCGCCATCAAGTAGCGGGGCAGCTTGACGAACTCCACGCGATGGTGGAAAAGCTCTGCGAGCGTGCCACCGCGACTCCCGCATACGACTTACCTGAATCTTTGTTCCATGTGTTTACCGATCTGATTGAAGCGGAAGTCGACGAGTCGATTGCCCGCGCACTGGTTGATCAGATACGCACGCGGCACGACGCGCACGAACTCGTTGATGAGCTGCTCGTCAAGGCCTGCGTGGCCAAGTTGCTTGAGAATGAAATCAAGGTCACTGGTCCGATCAAAACGCAAGAGGACAGGTGCCGTGTCGTTGCGCTCGTCGGTCCGACGGGGGTTGGCAAGACGACGACGATCGCCAAGCTGGCCGCGAACTATCGCCTCCGGGAGAAACGCCGCGTCGGATTGGTCACTGTCGACACATATCGCGTTGCCGCCGTCGAGCAACTTCGCACCTATGCCGACATTATCGATCTGCCGATGGAGGTCGTCTCCACGCCACGCGAGATGCGCGAGGCGGTCGAACGCATGAGCCACCTCGAGCTGGTATTGATCGATACCGCCGGCCGCAGCCCTCGCGACGAAGTGAAGATCCAAGAGCTAGAATCGATGTTGGCTGAAGCCGAAGCCGACGACGTGTACTTGGTCCTCAGTAGCACCGCGGGCGCGAGAAGTTTGGCGGCGACTGCCGAGCGATTTGCCAAAGCCGGCACGACCGCCCTGTTGCTCACGAAGCTCGACGAACCATCGAGCTTGGGCCACTTGGTTTCGCTCGTCCGTACATGCCACTTGCCGATCAGCTATCTCACCAACGGCCAAACCGTCCCCGACGACATCGAAGTCGCGGATCGAAGCCGCTTGGCGTACATGCTGCTCGGTATCGAAACGGAAGAAGGCGTTACGGCGTGGTAACGCATTACAAACTGTAGCTGGGTGACTCACAGGATATCCGACGAGCAGTGGGGACTGGCTCCCCCTCCCGGATGCTTGTCAATCCAGCGGCCTGACGTACTGAACGCTGTTAACACCGACTACCGACATGCCCGATCAAGCCGAACATCTTCGTCAACTTGTGACTGTGGCCGTGCCGCCAGCGAATGTGGCCGGGCCGCCGATGATTGTCGTTACCGGTGGCCAGGGCGGTGTTGGCGCGACGACGGTAGCAATGAATCTGGCCGCTGCAATAGCGGACCGTGGCGAACGAGTTGTGTTGGTCGACGCAGCCAGGCACCATGCCAATTTGACCCAACTCGTTGGGATATGTCCCAGCAACGACAGCACGCTAGGTGACGTTCTGTCTGGAAAAATCGCAGCGGCCGACGCGCTCGTCCCAGGGCCATCCGGCAGCATGCTCCTTGCCGGACATTCGGCTTCTGGATCCCGCCCGGATTTCTCTCGGCTTGCCCAGCAGCGTTTGCTCGTACAGCTTCGAGCTATGAAAGATATCGCCGACTTACTCATTGTTGATACAGGCAGCGGTTTGTCGCCATGGACCCAGCGATTCTGGCAGCGATCACGCCTGGTAATCGTCGTAACAACCAGCGATGACATCGCCGTGATGGACACCTATGCGGCGATCAAGCTCGGCATACCGGATCAGGTCGATGCAGATATCCGTTTGCTCGTGAACCGAAGCGAAAGCGATCGGCTTACCGCCCGGGTGGAACATCGACTAGAGACGGCATGCCAGCGGTTCCTCCGTCGCACAGTATCAGCATTGCCGTCACTGCCGGCACAAGGGACAACCCGGGAAAGGGGGTTCGATCAGCGGCCCCCGCGAGTCTGGGAATCGCCCGATTCCCCGTTCGGCCACGCTACACTGTGGCTGGGCCAAGCGGTAAGCGATTTGCTCGATACGGGCGCAACCAGGCCCTCGCATGAAGGCACCAAGTCGATACAACCTGCTGTCATGATTGCGGAGTAAAGATCGTGAGAAAAAACATTGAACTCACACCCATGGATCGGCCGATTATGTGCGACATCACACCGGTACGCCAGATTGCGTCAAACTGGCTCGGCTGCGGCAAGTTTGACGGCAGGCTAAAGGCAATTCATGAGTCGAATCTTCGCCGGCATCCTGGGATCGTTGGCCATGGCAGTCGTACTCTGCCGCGGCACAGCGAGTTCCAGCGACGTGGAAGGGACTCTCGGTCAGGCTTCGCTCAACCTGGTCCTCTTCGCGATCGTGGGAGCCATCCTGGGGCAAATCGCCCAAGCGACGATCGACGAATCGGTACGTGCCAAACTCGAACAGCAGTTGACTCATCATGCTGTCCGAGGCAAAGCCAAGGAGTCAGCCACGTGACGTAACCAGTGGCGGGTGCGATGCCGCATCGCATCCAGTTGAGCCTTTCTCGCTATCATTCGCTGCGGAGTGACCGCTAGAAAGAGAGACCCGAGCCGCTACTAGTACGTTCTTCTCCACTATCTACTCTTTTCGAATCATTTTGCATCGACCATCGAGAGGGAACTCGGACGCGTTCTGAAAAGAGCCGCCGGCCGATCAAGGAGGATTGCATGGCCACAGCGATCGCACCACGTAAGACCGCCTCACCCGAGGA
>JAKEGR010000389.1 GCA_022615465.1 Planctomycetota bacterium
ATTTACTACGACACGACGGTGTTCGTTCAAGAATCGATCACAAGCGTTATCCATACGCTCATAGAAGCCTTCATTTTGGTCTTTATCGTGGTACTCGTGTTTCTGCAGAACTGGCGGGCCACGATCATTCCGATGGTCGCCGTCCCGGTATCACTGATCGGCACTTTTGCCGTGATGGCCTTGCTGGGCTTCTCGCTCAATAATTTGTCGCTGTTTGGGCTCGTGCTGGCGATCGGCATCGTGGTCGACGACGCCATCGTCGTCGTGGAAAACGTTGAGCGTTGGCTGGCGCAGGGAATGTCGCCACGCGATGCCAGCCGAAAGGCGATGGAAGAAGTCACCGGCCCGGTCGTTGCCATTGCCTTGGTTCTCTGTGCGGTCTTCGTCCCGACCGCGTTTATGGCAGGTATCAGCGGGCAGTTCTACAAGCAATTTGCGCTGACGATCGCCGCTTCGACCATCATTAGTGCGTTCAACTCATTGACCTTAAGCCCGGCGCTGGCCGCTCTGCTGCTCAAGCCGCACGCCCACGGCGAGCACGGCCCCGTCCAGCAAGAGGCTCTGCCCCGCACAGGCATTGGGATCATTGGTGGCCTGGTCGCCTATTTCTTCTTGCTGACGCCCATCGGCCACATGCTGGGGATTGAGATTGGTGGTCACGGGCACAGTGCCGCCGAAACCACGGTCCACACCAGCGCGGCAACGTTGTGGGCATTGCGGGCGGCGGTGTTCCTCGGCGGGGCAGTGGCAGGTTGGTTTGCCGGTGTTTTGGTCAACGGCTTGATGGGAGCCTTTTTCCGCGCATTCAATTGGTTGTTCGACGTAACAATCAGTTTCTACGGCCGATTGGTGGGCGGACTCCTTCGCATCAGCTTCGTCGCGCTCGTCGTCTACGGCGGTTTAATGGGATTAACGTACCTCGGTTTCCGGGTCGTGCCCGTCGGCTTCATTCCTGAGCAAGATAAGGGCTATCTGGTCATCAATGCCCAACTGCCCGATGGTGCCGCACTCGATCGCACCGACAAAGTAGTCCGCAAGATGAGTGAGATGGCTCGCGCGGAAGACGGCGTCGCTCACACCATTGACCTGCCCGGCTATTCAACCGTTTTGGGCACGAACATCAGCAATGTCGGCGGCATGTTTGTGATTCTTGATGAGTTTGCGAAGCGGGCTGGGAAGGCGGAACTCAGCGCCCCGGCGATCATGAGTCGGCTGCGCCAGAAATTCAACACAATCCCCGCAGCACGTGTTGGCGTGTTTGGCGCACCGCCGGTCGAGGGCCTCGGAACTACCGGCGGCTTTAAGTTGCAGGTGCAAGACCGCCGCAGTGCTGGACTCCGGTCGTTGCAGGGTGCCGTCGAAAACCTCGCCGACGAGGGAAACCGCGATCCGCGATTGGCCGGCCTATTCAGCAGCTTCAGCGTCACGCAGCCGCAACTTTATGTCGATGTTGACGAAGAAAAGGCCAAAGCCCAGGGGATCAATCTACAGGACATCGACGTCACGCTGCAGGCATACCTTGGTTCGTTCTATGTGAACGACTTTTTCTTTCAGAATCGCAATTGGCAGGTCAACCTGCAGGCTGCCCCAAGCTATCGGATGAAAATCGAGGACATCGGCAACCTCGAAGTGCGCAACGGCCAGGGGCAGCGCGTACCGCTTAGAACGTTAATCACAGTGCGCTATGACAGTGGCCCGGCGATTGTTAACCACTACAACCTGTATCCCTCCGCGGAAATCAACGGAGGCACCGCGCCGGGCGTCAGTTCCGGCCAGGCCATTGACATCATCGATGGTTTGGCAGCCACAGCATTGCCATCCACGATGGGATTCGAATGGACGGAGTTGACGCTCCAGCAAATCCTTGCCAGCAAGGATTTGCTCACCAAACTGGCGTTTCCGCTGGCGGTCGTGTTCGTTTTCTTGGTCCTTTCCGCGCAGTACGAGAGCTGGTCATTGCCATTGTCGATCATTCTCATCGTGCCCATGTGCCTCTTGGCCGCAATCACCGGCGTCTGGCTGGCTCGTCTGAACAACGACATCTTCACGCAGATCGGTCTCGTGGTGCTAATTGGCTTGGCAGCAAAGAACGCGATCCTCATTGTGGAATTTGCCAAGCAATTGCAGGACCAGGGAAAGCCTCGATTCGAGGCGACTGTCGAAGCCTGCCGGCTACGCTTGCGGCCAATCCTGATGACTTCCTTCGCATTTATCCTCGGCGTGGTCCCGCTGGTGTTGGCCACGGGAGCAGGCGCCGAAATGCGACGGACCCTGGGAATCACCGTGTTCAGTGGCATGCTCGGCGTAACGGCCTTCGGGATTTTCTTCACACCGGTCTTCTACGCGGTGGTTCGCCGGTTTACGGAGCCGAAACCCGCGACGACAGCAGAACCAATGGAGGTGGCGTCGGACGGACATGCCGCGAAGTCAGACAAGTCGGTTCATTGAAGAGGAAGTTAGCTCGATACACGCAATGAAAAGTTTCATAGTGTGGTGGAAGGTCATGGGAAGTTGGTGTACTTCAGGAGGTGACCGATGGCAACTCTCAGCAGTTTAATGGATCGAATCGATGCGGAATTCGCCGCGGCCGACCAGCGCGTAACGCAACTTAAAACTCAAAAAGTTGAGGAGTTTCAGGGTCGTCAACAGCGGCTGGAACAATTTGGGCAGATATTAAAGGGGCTGCGCGAAGTCTGGCGACCTCGGCTGGAGGCGCTCGCTCAGAAATTTGGCGAGCGCGTCGATGTGCAGCCGCACGTAGAGCCCGGCCGGCGCAGCGCCAGCTTTGCGTTTCAATCGGACTTGGCCCGCATCGATCTGCGCTTTGCGGTTGCGCCGGACCCCGACGTGCGCACTTTGGTTTTCAGTTACGATCTGGAAATCATTCCTATCCTGATGAAAGTTGATTCACACGATGAGACCGAGTTTCCGCTGGATGCGGTTGACAAAGCGGCGATTGGCAAGTGGTTTGATGACCGTATCGTAAGCTTTGTAAAAACGTACCTTTCCCTGCATGAAAACCAATACTATTTGAAAGGTCACATGGTGGAGGACCCGATCGCGAAGGTGAAGTTCCCGAAATACGCGGCCGGGGCAACGCTCGATGTAAACGGTAAAACGCTCTACTTCATCGACGACTCGACGCTGCGAGAATTTCAGGCAAAGCAATCGGCAAAGAAGTAAGGTAAATTCGCACAACGCCGCGATTCGACAACACGAAGACATGGTTTATGGCGAAACAGAAAAAAGACAAGCGTGATACTGATTCCAAGCTGGATCGCAAGCAGTACGAGCAGCAACTGCGACACCTTCAAGCAGAACTCTGTGCGCTCCAGGCGTGGGTAAAGGCCAAAGGACTGCGAGTCATCGTCGTGTTTGAGGGGCGCGATGGCGCGGGGAAGGGCGGAACCATTCGCGCCATCACCGAGCGTGTTAGTCCGCGCGTGTTTCGCGTTGTCGCCTTGCCCGCCCCGTCCGACCGCGAAAAGAGCCAGTTGTATATGCAGCGTTACCTGCAGCATTTACCGGCGGCCGGTGAGATCGTCATCTTCGATCGCAGTTGGTACAACCGAGCCGGGGTCGAGCACGTGATGGGCTTTTGCACCGAGGAGCAATATCGGCGGTTTCTCCAACTTTGTTCCGAGATCGAAAAGTACATCGTCGAAGGTGGTATCACGCTCGTTAAATATTGGCTGGAAGTTTCAAATGAGGAGCAGGAGCGACGATTCCTGGCTCGCATCAATGACCCGCTCCGGCAATGGAAACTCAGCCCGATGGATTTGCCGTCACGC
>JAKEGR010000071.1 GCA_022615465.1 Planctomycetota bacterium
GAATCGTACCTGACAGGCGGCTACTTCAATCAAGCGCCGGGATACCAGGGTTTGTGGGGAAATCGTGGCGGTAATTACGGCGGTGGCTATGGCGGATCGGGGCATGGCTACGGTTTTCCTGGGTCAGGTTATGGTGGGCCCGGCTATGGTCCCGGCGGTCCGGGCTACGGCAATCCGCCCGGGTATGGAATGCCGCCCTACGGATATGGCGGACACGGCTACACGCCACACGGCAACGCTGACCACCACAACACGGACGGCCACGAAGAAGATTAACAACAATGGGAAGCAGAACAAACCAATCGCTCAACGCCCGATTTCCCGCCGCCAGTTGCGGCTCGATGTGTAGTCTTTCACCAGCCAGCGATTGCCGTCCCGGACGAACGAAATCACCAACACGGACATGTCGCCGCCCTTCATGCCGCCTTGCTTGTCGGTGGCGTGAACGAAAACGCGGCATCTCACGGAGGCCTCGGGCGGATCGGGCGTCATGTCGACGTCGATGTCGGGCGTTCCAAGGATGTTGGCCTGCTCGATTTTCACTCGCGGCATGAGCGTTTCCACGTCCGTGCGCATTTGGTTGGCCGCGGGGACGATAAAGATGAGTGTGCCGGGAACATCGTTTGCTTCGACCGCGTCAGCCAGTTGGTAAAGGGTTCGCTCGACGGCTTCTCGCGGCGTTTCCATCAGCCACTCGGCCGCGAGCAGCGTAGCAGTTACCGCGACGACCACCACGGCGCCGAGTAGAGCCTTGTTCGCGCGCGTTTGCAGGTAGACGACCATCGCCATCGTCAATGCGACGGCCCCACCCATCCAAATCGGCAGCGCGTTTTCGGCGAGCCAGTTCATGGCGGCGCGCTCTCATCAATTCGCGATCCGAGGCGTACACGCCCCCACGCGAGAAAACAACTTGCGAAGATTGCAACGATCGCCAGGATCACCTCGAGCGGCCAAAGCGGGATGAGTGAATCACCGGGGAAGGCGAACTCACGGCGGATCGTCTGACCATCATTTCGCTCCATTGCGGCCGATCTATTCTCGGCCCCGCGTTCGGCTGCAATCCGCTCGCGGCCCTGATACTGCAATTCGATCCGCGTCTGTCGGCGGCCATACTTGCCGCTTATCGCCGCCAGCGCGCCCAGTGCCGTCAAAGAAAACACCAGCACCCAGAACCAAGGCGAATCCGTGATGGGCGGTCGCTTACTCACTTTGTTGAATCAAAATAAACCACAGAGGCACGGAGAGAAACATGAAGGAGAGGAAGCAGAGAAAAATCTAGAGAGTTAAGTCATACACTCTGCTGCCTCTGCTTTCACCTGTTTATTTCCTTCTCTTCTCCGTGCTCTCTGTGCCTACGTGGTTATTTCACTCCTATCGCTTGCGGAACAGCGGCCCGCCGTATTGGGCAGCGTCGCCGAGTTGTTCTTCGATCCGCAGGAGTTGGTTGTACTTGGCCATGCGGTCGCTGCGCGAGGCGCTGCCGGTCTTGATCTGGCCGGTACCGAGGGCCACGGCCAGGTCGGCGATCGTCGCGTCCTCGGTCTCGCCGCTGCGGTGGCTCATCACGTTGGTGTAGCCGTGACGGTTGGCCAGGCGAACCGCTTCGATCGTTTCCGTAAGCGTGCCGATCTGGTTCACCTTGATGAGGATACTGTTGGCAATGCCACGGTCGATGCCGCGCTGCAGCCGCTCGGTGTTGGTGACAAACAAGTCGTCGCCCACGAGCTGCACTTTGCCGCCGAGACGCTCGGTGAGCAGCTTCCAGCCGTCCCAGTCGTCTTCGCTGCAACCATCCTCGATCGAGCAGATCGGGTACTTGTTCAGCCAGCCTTCGAGCAACGCGACCATGCCGGCCGAATCAATCTCTTTGCCGTCGATCGTGTAACGGCCCTTCTTGGCGTTGTAGAACTCGGTGGCGGCCACATCCATGGCGATCCACACTTGCTCGCCCGCCTTGTAGCCTGCTTTATCGACCGCTTCGAGAATGAGATCGATCGCGGCGGCGTTGTTGGGCAGGTCGGGGGCAAAACCGCCTTCGTCGCCCACGGCCGTGTTGAGCTTCTTGCTCTTGAGCACGCCTTTCAGGTGATGAAATACCTCGCAACCGCAGCGCAAGGCGTCGCTGAACCGCTTGAATCCGAGCGGCATGACCATGAACTCCTGGACGTCGACCGAGTTGTCCGCGTGCTGGCCGCCGTTGACGATGTTCATCATCGGAGCGGGCAAAAGACGTGCATTCGAGCCGCCCAGGTAACGATAAAGCGGCAATTCGCAGTAGCGCGCGGCAGCGTGGGCGGTAGCGAGCGATACGCCAAGAATCGCGTTCGCGCCTAGTTCCTTTTTGGTCGCCGTGCCATCGAGCTGGATGAGCGTTGAATCGATCGCAATCTGATCGAAGGCATCCATGCCAATCAGTTCGCTCGCGATCCTGTCGTTGATGTTGGCCACCGCCTGCTGGACGCCTTTTCCCAGGAAGTACGACTTGTCGCCGTCGCGGAGTTCCCAGGCTTCGTGCATTCCGGTGCTGGCACCGCTGGGTACGGCGGCGGTGCCGACCGAGCCGTCGTCGAGCGTGACATCGACTTCGACCGTGGGATTGCCGCGACTATCAAGAATCTGCCGTCCGTGAATATCAACGATCATGCTCATGGCCACTGCCAGCCTTTCTGAAAAAATGTCATCAAATCCTAGCAAATAGTTTGCGTAAAACAGCTATTCTAAGCCTCGGCGGCCGGTTGTCGAGCGGGTCACAGGTTGCTGGTTGGTTAAGTTGTTTCCGGCTAAACTGAAACGGGGACAGGCAAAATCAAACATTTGACGAAAGAAAAGGAATAGAGGATGCGCAATCGGTTGAGCTTGCAGGCTGCGTGCCTGACGATCGCGGTACTCGCCGTGTCGTCGCCGGGCCGGGCCATCACGATCAATATCGACTACTCGTACGACACAACGAGTTTCTTTGGTTCGGACAATCC
>JAKEGR010000390.1 GCA_022615465.1 Planctomycetota bacterium
AGTAATGTCGTTCTTCGTAACGGTCGCGTAAACGTCCTGCGGATTGCGTGTCCGCGGCGGCCGTTGGGACGGCGTGAGGGGGCGGAGACTTTGCGAGGGGCGCGAGCGAAGGAGGCCGGTCGGCGGGCGCCGGCTAGACGTTGTCCGCCTGGTCGGTTGGCGAGGCGGGCGCAGCCGTGGAGGGTTTCCAGCGGTGCGGGAGCAGCTCGACGAGTTGCTCGCGGGGCGTGCTGGGGAGTCGGCGCAGGACGTCGAGTAGATAGGTGAAGGGTTCGATGTTGTTCGTCTTGCAGGAGGCGATGAAGCTGAAGTGAATCGCGGCCGCCTCGCCCCCGCGGTCGCTGCCGACCATGCGCCAATTCTTGCGGCCGATCGCGATGCCGCGGTGCCCCCGTTCGGCCTCGTTGTTGTCCGGGTCTAGCAGCCCGCAGGTCGTGAAGACTTGCAGCGCGTCCCATTGATTGAGTGTGTAACGAATCGCGTCACCCAGCTCGCTCTTGGGGAGCACGCTCCCCTGAACCTCGCGCAGCCAGATCCCCAGGTTATTCAGCAAGGGGACGGTCTCTTCTTGCCGAACCTGCCGCACGCGTTCGGCGCGTTCGTCGATCGAGAGGTCGGCCCACTCGCTTGCTTTGCAGCGGCGGATCCGCTTTTCAATCGCATACAGGCTCTTGATAAAGGCCAGCGCCACCTGGGCGCGGAGGTCCGAAGCCTGCGCTGCCTGGAACCGTTTTCGCGCATGCTGCCAACAACCGACTTCGATGATCGTGCCGTCGGACTCCAGATAGATGCCGTCGTAACCGTTGTACGCGTCGGCCTGCAGGTAGCCCTGGTAATCGCGCAGGAACATGGCTGGATGCGTCCGTTCGTGCGTCAGCGTGTACTGATAGACGGTCAGCGAGTACGCTTCGTCTCCCACGTAGTTCCAGAAGCGCGCGGTGGACCATTTGCCCGTCTCGACATCCTGCCGCTGGACGGTGGTGTCATCGGTGTGCAGCACTCGGGAACGGAGCACTTCGGCGATCATCAATTGATAAAGTTCCTGCAAGGCCTCCGCCAGGTCGATCATCCAGCGACATAAAGTGGAGCGAGCCAAGTGAATGCCGAACCGCCGCGTGATCGTCTCTTGTCGATAGAGCGGCAGGTGGTCTCCAAACTTACTCAGCCAGACAAAGGCCAAGAGTCCGGCGGCCGCCAAGCAGCTGGACATCACCATTCGCTTCTCGCCCAAGAGAATCGGCGGCAACTCGCGCTTGCGCTGCTCGAGGCTCGGACAGGCCGGTGACGTCTTTGTGTCATCGCTGGCGTGTGCCTCGGACGATCGCTCGCTGGCGTCGACCGTCGCTGCGGTTCTTGCTTCGGTCGTCACGTCAACCGTTGCTGCAGCTGCTGCCTGCGGGATCCGCTCGGCGCCATCCTCGCTGGCCTGTGCCTGAATGTTGTCAGCAGGTGTTGGCTCGGCGGCCAGGGCGCATGTTTCCGGTGCGGGAGAGTTTTCGCTCTTGCTGCGGCTGCTGTTGTTGTTGTCGCCGACATCGCGTCGCAGGTACTTCCGCTGGATGTGGCGCACCAGCAGCACTTTGCCCGGTCGATAGTCATACTGATAAGTCACCACGTCCGGCAGCGGCTGCAACTGGCCTTCGGCAAACAGGGCCTTGATTTCCTCCGCGATGTCATGCACGACGTCGACGGTTTCCAGATCCTTGGCCGGCCGCCGTCGGCCATGGGGACGCGCTTTGCGCCGCGCTGGTTCTGGATCACCGCCGGGCAGTATGCCGGCGAGTGCTGCGGCCAGCTCGTCGGGAGAAGTTGCCGGTGCGGGTTCCCCGGCGCTGGCTTCCTCAAACAGCCGCCCTTGGCCCGGGCAGTCCGGCAGCGTTTTGCTGCGCTGCAAGTTCCTGAGCAAGGTGTCGATCGCTCGTTCGACTTCTTCGCGGCGCTTTGTTTCCTTGCGGACCAGCAGGATGAGCTGCGCCAACAATTGCTTGAGCACCAACGGGTCGTCGGGCAGCTTGCTCAGATCGAGCAACGAAGCAAGGTCTAGTTCCACCGACTCGTGTGCATCCTGCGTCATACCCATCATGATCCACTCGCGTCACGAAATATTCCCCGTGACGCGAAAGATTTTGACAACAACGTGTCGCCGCTGAGATGAGTGCGCCGAGACTAAGGAGCCACGGCGTGAGCAGCGCGATGCGCTGCGAGTGAGAATCGCTTCTGACGACGTACCGCAGTCGCATCGATGCCCCAGAGCAGCAGGGACAGGTCACTGGCCGTGACGCGCAGGGACGTGACGCCGTCGGTGGTGCGCGGGAAGCGGAACACGCCCAGTTCCAAACGCTTGTAGAAAATCACCCAGCCGTCCTCATCCCAGAACAGCAGCTTCACGCGATCACCCCGTCGGTTGCGGAACACGAACAGATGACCGCTCAGCGGATCACATCCCATTTCTTCGCGCACCAGATTGGCCAGGCGGTCAAACCCGAAGTGCAAGTTGACCGGTTCGACGTGCAAATAAATCCGTACGAGAGAAGGGAGACTCAGCATCGTGACGCCTCCTCG
>JAKEGR010000391.1 GCA_022615465.1 Planctomycetota bacterium
AAACGTCAAGCAGCCGATGCGGTTGAGCACGAATCCGAACGCTGCGGCATGCCGTTCGTCAACGACCGCTGGCTGGGCGGCACGCTCACCAACTTCCGCACCATTCGCAGCCGGCTCTCACGCCTGGAAGAACTCGAAGCACTTCGTTCCGGCGAACAACTGGCCACCTATTCCAAGAAGATGCAGTCAGCCCTGAACCGCGAATACCGCAAGATGTTCCGCAACCTGCACGGCATGCGGACCATGAGCCGCCTTCCGGAGTGTCTAGTGATCATCGATCCCAGAAAGGAAAAAAACGCGGTGCGCGAGGCGCAGAAGCTGGGCATCGCCACCGTGGCCCTGATCGATACTGACTGCGATCCGGACCTGGTCGACCTGCCGATCCCAGGCAACGACGACAGCATGCGGTCCATCGAGATGATCGTGAAGATGCTGGCTGACGCGATTGCCACCGGAAAGAACCAGGCGGTGATCCAAAGCCAGCAGGCTGCCGAAGGTGCTGAATGAAGTTGCCTTGGGTCAGGCAGTCTCACTTGGATACCCACCGACGGCAAGCCCGCTTCCGCGAGTGGGCCGTTTCCGCACACACCTCGAACATTGAGATAGGAGTTTTCCCCAAATGGCAGAAATCACGGCCGCAATGGTCATGCGTCTGCGAGAAAAGACGCAACTTCCCATGATGGATTGTAAGAAGGCCCTGCAGGAAACAGGCGGCGATGAAGAAGTTGCGCTGCGCAAACTGCGTGAATCAGGCAAGAAGATCATGGCCATGCGCCAGGATCGCAGCACCGAGGAAGGCCGCTTTGCTATTTTCACGAGCCTCCAGCCAGGTGTTGGCGCTCTGGTCGAGCTGCAAGTCGAGTCGTCTCCCGTCGCGAATAGCGCGGAAGTCATCCAGTTTGCCAACGATCTGGCCAAGCAGCTCGCCACGGGACCAGGCGCCAAGATGCCTGACGACTTGTGGAAGCAAGAAGCCCCCAGCCGGAAGGGAGTTACCTTTCAGGAATGGAAAGACGAGTTGGAAAACAAGATCCGCGAGGTGTTCCGCTTGCCGCGCATTGTCCGTATTGACGGTTCCTGCGGCGGGTATGTGCATCATGATGGCAAGAGCGCTGTGCTGATTGAAGTCGAGGGGGGCAGCGAGCAGCTTGCCAAGGATGTGGCCATGCACGTGGCGGCCATGCGGCCGAAAGCCACTTCCACCGCGGAGCTTGACCCTTCCATCGTCGAAAAGGAGCGATCGATCCTTACCGAACAAGCCCGGCAGGAAGGCAAACCGGAAAACATCATCGCCAAAATGATTGAAGGCCGAATGCGCAATTTCTATGCCGAGCACGTCCTGGCCGAGCAGCCGTTTGTCAAGGACGACAAGCAAACGGTCGGCAAAGTAGCTGCCGCCGGGGGGATGAAGCTCAAGCGATTTGTTCGCTGGCAGCTCGGCGAAACGAGTGCCTCGAAAGCATAATTTGCTGAGCACCAACGCCCTGGTGGTCAGCCAGGGAATTTGGCAAACACCGCTTGGTACGATGGAGCAGAACGTCGCCTGTTTGATTACCCAACCAGTTCTCGTGTCATGCCCTCAGCAAGCCCTTACGAACGCATCATCCTGAAACTCTCCGGCGAAAGCTTTGCCGCGCCCGGTCAACGAGGCATCCGCATGGAGGAAGTCGTCGACATTGCGGCGCAAACCCACCGCGCGGCCCAGCTTGGCGTCCAAATCGCCATTGTCATCGGCGGCGGCAATATCCTCCGCGGCGCCCAATTTACCGCCGGCAACTCCAGCATCCAGGAAGCCACGGCCCACTACATGGGGATGCTTGCGACGGTAATCAACGGCCTCGCGCTGCAGGACGCGCTCGAGTCACTCAACTGCCAGACGCGGCTGATGACGGCCGTACGGATGGACGGAGTCGCCGAGCCGTACATCCGCCGCCGCGCGAATCGTCATCTGGAAAAGGGCCGGATTGTGATCTTCGCCGGAGGTACCGGCTCGCCATTCGTCACTACCGACACGGCCGCGGCCCAGAAAGCGCTCGAAATCGAGGCCGATATCCTCATGAAAGCCACGCGCGTTGACGGGGTTTTCAGCGCTGACCCGGAACGGGATGCCTCCGCCACGCTGTTCCGTCAACTCACCTTCAAAGAGGTTCGCGACCGCAACTTGCGTGTGATGGACCCGACGGCCATCGCCCATTGCATGGAGCATGACCTGCCGATCTTGGTGTTCAACTACCGTGTCGACGGTAACATCGAACGGGCAGTTCGCGGCGAGGACATTGGCACGCTCGTCTCCAGCCGCGCCCCGGCAAAGAAGCAGGTATTGCCATGAGCGTTGAAGAAATCCTTCTCGATGCCGAAGAACGCATGGAAAAGGCCCTGTCCAAACTCAAGCAAGACCTGACCGGCATCCGCACCGGCCGAGCCAACCCCGGCATGGTCGATTCGCTCCGCGTCGAGGCCTACGGTTCGCCCGTGCCGATCAAACAAATCGCCAGCGTCAGCGCGCCGGAACCGCAGCAACTCGTCATCCGCCCGTTCGATCCGGGGACGATCAAGGACATCGAAAAAGGCATCATTGCCAGCGACCTGGGCCTCGCGCCGCAGAGCGACGGCAAAGTGATCCGGCTGAACATTCCGGCCCTTTCCACCGAAGTCCGACGAAAAATGGTCGCCCGCACCAAGGAACTGACCGAAGAGACCAAGGTCGCGGTCCGCAACATCCGCCGCGACGCGAATAGGCTGGCCGAGACAGAGCAGAAGGAAAAAACGCTCACCGAGGACGACCTGAAGAGCACCAAGGACGAGGTGCAAAGCCTCACCAAGAAATTCGAGGATAAGGCCAACGACCTGGCCAAGGCCAAAGAGGCCGAAGTCATGGATGAATGAATTGCCGCCTTGCCGCGGCTCGAAGCGGATCGCGGCGACTTGATTTTGCCGCGCCGCAACTGCTAGCAACACTTTGCCGCTTCTCTTGCCGGCCTCTGCCGGCTTTGCTATCCTCCGCCGCCCGCTCGATTCGTGATCAGGTTGATGGAGATTTCGCCATGGCCCGCAAGGATGCTCAGAATAGCCCCCACCCCCGTAGCGACGCCGGCAAACATGGCCACGACGGCACCCGGCCGCCTAAGTTAAATCGCCTCCTCCTTGCCGCCAGCGGCTTAGCCGTCATCGGATTGTGCGTCGTCATCCGCGCCGTCCTTGGCATCAGCACGGCCGAAGCTCAGATTGCCAATCCATTCCGCAACCCAACGAAACCGAACGAAGCGACTGCGCCACCACAAACGGCCGAGAACGAACCTTCAGAGCAGCCGCGGTCCGCCCAACAAGCCAGCGCCGCCCTGCCCCGCCCCGAGCGCCCCAAGCACGACGTGATGGCCGTCGTCAACGGTCAGGACATCCGCCACGACGCGCTCGGCACGGCCTGCGTCGAGCGGTTCGGCGAAGAGGTGCTGGAGGGCCTGGTCAACAAACGACTCATCATGCACCACTGCCGCAACCGCAAT
>JAKEGR010000072.1 GCA_022615465.1 Planctomycetota bacterium
AATCAGCCCTTACAAACGCGGCCGTTGCTTTAGGTCTCAACGGCAAACGCCTCACAGCACCGGAACTGCAATCGATGTTGCGGGAGAAATTTCCGGGGATGGCCCTCAAGACGCCGCCCGAGGCTCGCGAAGACACGATCTTTCAATTCGCGTATCAGGATGCGGTACGGTTTCACATTGCCGACGGAAAATTGGAGCTTGCGATTGCGATCGACGACTTCCAACAGGCCGGCCACCGCATTCGCGGCTTCGTCGTCCACGCGTACTATGTGCCGGTTCTCACGGGCTTGCAAGCCGACCTGGTTCGCGACGGCGCGATCGGCATCGAAGGCCGGCTTGGCTCCACGGAACGCGCCAGGCTGCACAGTGTGTTTAAGGAAATCTTGACCGAAGAGCGCCGCCTGCCGCTCATTCGGCTGGAGGATCCCGCCGATCCGCGTATTGCCGGGCTGATGGTTTCTCAACTCGTCCTCGAAGACGGCTGGCTGGGACTGGCGATCGGCCCGGAAGCCAACGGACGCGTGGCAGAGCGATCACACTCGCTGCGATAGGCGACCATCCAACCGAATTGCGTGCCTCGGACAATGGACGTGACACGTACCTGAGTTACCCATTGCGGCCAGCAATCTTCCTGCGGACCCGTGTCCACCAGACCCGGATGCCTTTAGCTGGCTCCTCACTCGGATCCATTTGATCGAGTTGTGCGGCAAACAACTCTTCGAGTGCCTCGTTCCAATCCGCCGCGCCATCGCCGGGCGGACAACCGCGCGACTCCCAAATCTCATAGGCACGGCGGGCAACATCCTCGTCGCTAATCCTTGGTTCGGTGGTGTTCACGACCATCCTCCTGTGTGTTCGCTGGGGGGCCAAAGCGCCTCGCGCGGCGCCGTATGAAGTTACGCTCTATTCGAGACGAAGCCCTCGCAATGAGTCAATACCGAAAACGGGGCGACGAGGCCGCCAATGGAAGAGTCTGCTGACAAAGGCCGCACAAGCCGAACACGCCGTCGCTTTCGATGGCGGGCTACTCGATGTGGAGCCGCTTCTGAATCTGCTCAAGCGGCACGTCCTTTGTTTCGGGCATCCAGAGGATTACCCAAACCAGTTGCAGCACCATCATCGCCGCGTAGAAGGCAAACACCATCCAGCCGGAAATACCCGCAAACACCGGAAACGTCCAGGAGATCAACGCATTCATGACCCAGAGCGTGAAGCTGCCGAGCGCAGCGCCGCGGGCACGCACGCGATTGGGGAATATCTCACTAAGAAATACCCAAATGACCGCTCCCTGACCGAAAGCATGGGACGCGATGAACACCATTAAGCTAACCAAAACAATGATTCCGCCGGTCTTTGTAAACGCGGTGCCGTAGGTATAGAAAGCCCATGACGTGGCTGCCAGACTCACGATGTAACCGATCGATCCAACGAGCATCAGTACACGGCGTCCGAAGCGGTCGATGACCGTTAGCGCCAGCATGGTGAACAGAAGATTCGTGAAGCCGATGACCACCGCGTTCAACAGGGCAGCCCTTTCCCCGACCCCAGCCATCCGGAATATATGCGGGGTGTAATACATCAACGCATTGATTCCGGATAGCTGATTGAACATCGCGATGGTAACGGCGAGCAGAATCGGCACGCGGTAGGTGGGCTGAAAGAGCGGCTCGGTCAGATTGTGGTGATCGAGCGCCAGCGACTCCTGAATGACGCGAATTTCCTCATCGATGCTTCCCGCATCGGTGCCGAGCCGTGCGAAAACCTCGCGCGCTTCTTCGTTGCGCCCTTTCGCGACCAACCACCTCGGGCTGTGCGGCGTGGCAAACAGCAGGAAAAAGAAGGCGGCGGCGGGAAACGCTTCGACGCCAAACATCCAGCGCCAAGCTGTTTCGCCCAGGTCCAACTGGGCGACGATGAAATTCGAAAGAAATGCGAGGAGAATGCCGAGTACGATGTTGAACTGCTGAACGGCAACGAGTCGACCGCGCCAAGCTGCCGGGGAAATCTCGGCAATGTACATCGGCGAAACGACCGACGCGCCGCCCACGGCCAGGCCCCCCAGCCAACGGAAGAACAAGAACGACGCCCAATCCCAGGCCAATGCACTGCCTACGGCCGACACAAAGTAAAACACGGCCATCCAAACGAGTGCGGTGCGGCGGCCCCATCGATCCGCCGGCCGCCCCACCGCCAGTGCTCCGAGGACCGTGCCGATCAGCGCGCTGGCCACGGTGAATCCGAGCCATAAACCGTCCCGTTCGATGCCGAGCCACGGTTCGTTGAGGCGGTAAACTCGAGTCAACGCGTCGGTCGTTCCAGAAATGACTGCCGTATCGAAACCGAACAACAGGCCGCCCATCGCTGCGATGATCGTACTGGAAAGGAGCGTCCGTGTGATTTTCATGCTTCATCGCCAGTTCTAGTGGATGAATCACTTTGCAACCAGAATCCCTTGTGTGATTCCTGGCGCCGGCAGGGTGCTGGCACCCATGAGGTATTCGTCGATCGCGCGGGCAGCGCCCCGGCCTTCGTTGATCGCCCAGACAACGAGCGATTGGCCTCGGCGGCAGTCGCCCGCGGCGAACACACTCGGCACCGACGTGGCGAATGATCCGTGATCGGCTTTGAACGCTACCCAGTTGTTGCGCGGACGCTGGGTCTCGATGCCCAGCATCTCACCAACGACCAGCTCAGGCCCGACGAAGCCAGTCGCTAGCAGCACCAAATCGGCTGGCCAGGTTTGTTCGCTGCCCGGCACTTCGCTGAAAGGGGCTTTTTCGGCCGGCTTCGACCAATCGACAACAACCGTCTTGACGCCTTTCACATGTCCGCGGTGATCGTCGACGAACTCCCTGGTGAGTAGATTGTAAACGCGCGGATCGTGGCCGAACCGGGCCTTTGATTCCGCGTGTGAATAGTCGACGCGATCAATTCGCGGCCACTCCGGCCAGGGGTTGTTCGGCGCTCGCTCGGCCGGCGCGCGATCCAAAAGTTCGAAGTTCACGACGCTCCTGCAACCGTGGCGGAGCGAGGTGCCGATACAGTCGGCACCCGTGTCGCCGCCGCCGATGACGATCACGTCGAGTCCCTTCGCTGAAATGGCATGACCGTTGTC
>JAKEGR010000073.1 GCA_022615465.1 Planctomycetota bacterium
CACCCTAACAGCCCGTTGAGATTCGTTCGAGTAGCCGAGTCTCTCCGAGACTCGGAATGTAAGCTTCGGAACCAAGCGAGTTTCGGAGAAACTCGCCTACGTGTGCCCCGGACTCGGACCACACGGCGAATCTCAACGGGCGTAGCCGATCTGACTTCTTCAACGGGCTGCTAGACCAGCAGCACTTCGACCAACATTCCCGGCTCGAAATGCTGTGCCTCGGTCGGCAAACGGGCCAGACTATTGGCACGGGCCAGAGCGGCCAGATCGGCCGAGCCTTTCCAGGGCAGGATCTCGACCGTCAGGCCGTAACCGGCCCTTGACGACGGCAAACAGTGTTCAGCCGCATCGGCAAGACCAGAATCGGCAACTCGGGCGGGCAGGCAGGCGGCACGGCCGCCGGGGTGGTCGTACGCATGACTGAGCCGAGCCGTTACCGATCTCGGATGCACAAAACCGCGACCAGCGAGCGCTGCCATCGCCGGCCGCACGAACAACTCAAAGCAGACGAAGCTGCTCACGGGATTGCCGGGCAAACCAAAGACGAGCACGTTGTGGTCCGGCTGGCGTCGGACGCCAAACCAGAACGGCTTGCCGGGTCGTAACGCGACTTTGTGGAGCACTTGTTCGACGCCGAGTTCGGCAAGCACTTCCGGCACGAGATCAAACTTGCCGGCCGATACGCCGCCGCTCAAGAGGACCATGTTGGCGGCCAGACCCTGCCCGATGCGCCGCCGCAGGTCGTCGCGGTCGTCACGTGCGATCCCCAAGTCGATTGCCTCGGCGCCGACTTGTCGCAATGCGGCCAGGAGCAGCGGACCGTTGCTGTTGCGAATCTGGCCAGCGGCTGGCTTTTCGCCAACGGGCACCAGCTCGTTGCCTGTGGGGAGCACGGCAACTCGGGGCTGGGGGCGAACCGCAACGACGGCATGACCAAATTCCGCGAGGATGGCAATATCAAGGGGGCGGAGCAGGGCACCCTCGCGCAGGACGGTTTCGCCGGCGCGCAGCGAGGCGCCGAGCGGGAGGACGTGTTGTCCGGGGTTCGGATCGACCTGATGGAGTCGCACGGAACCGACATCGATGAGTTCCGTTCTTTCGATTGGAACGACGGCATCGGCACCCTCGGGAAGGGGCGCGCCGGTCATGATTGATGTGGCCGTGCCAGGAACGACCGCGTGGTGCGGCACGGCCCCGGCCGCGACTTCTTCCAGCACCTGCCGCACGGGATTCCGGTCGCTGCTTACGACTGCGTAGCCGTCCATCATCGCCTTGTCGTAAGGCGGAGAATCGATGTCGCTCCGAACATCCTCGGCCAACACCAGGCCGAATGCTTCCCCCAGCGGCACACGCACTGGCGCAAGGGGTTTGCTGTGCTGGGCGATTAGCTCAAGGGCTTGTTCGACGGTCAACATCGAAGCGAACCGCGGAGCGGCTTGGTTGGAGTCAAGCTCATGCAACAAGGAAGTGCCGCAGGATGTCGTATCCGGCACGCGTCAGAAAGCTCTCTGGATGGAATTGTACACCAAACATCGGAAATTCTCGATGTTGGATGCCCATGATTTCCTGATATCCGCCAGGCTCTTTGGACCAGGCAGTGACTTCGAATTCACTGGACAGTGTGTCGGGTTGGATTACCAGGCTATGATAACGTGTTGCCTGAAAGGGATTCTCCAATCCGGCAAACAGGCCCCGGCCGTGGTGATGAATCATGTCGGTCTTGCCGTGCATGAGGTTTTTCGCGCGGACGACCTTCGCACCGTAGGCCTGGCCCATGGACTGATGGCCGAGACAAACGCCCAACAGCGGCAGCTTGCCTCGGAGCCGCTGGCAGCATTCGACCGAGATGCCGGCTTCGGTCGGCGTACATGGTCCGGGCGAAATGATCACTCGGTCGGGATGGCGTTCGAGCACTTCGTCGACGGTGAGTTGATCGTTGCGAACAACTTGGATGTCCAAATCGGGATCGATCTCACCCAACCGCTGCACAAGGTTGTAGGTGAATGAATCGTAGTTGTCGATGATCAGGATCATGGGGAGACTTTCGGCCGCGGCATTCAGGATGGCGGGTCGATTCGCGTCGGTTGCAAGCCCGAATCCTGTTTCAGGATCACTGTCTGCTAACCGACGATTTCCGCTTATGCCATTCCCATGCAAGTCTAATCTCTCGGCCGCAAGCCAGCCAGCAGATTTGTCTGCCAGCCTGTCCGTAATTACCCCCGACTTGAACCCTTTCGACACGGCACGTGCTCCAGCCTTTGCTCGACATGGCCGAGTTTCACCTGGCCCGGCGAATCGCGATGCGACTAGCCACCGGGTCGATTTCTCGGTAATTTGTGCTATTCGGGTTTGAGCTAAACCGCGCGCGTTGGGTGGCTCTGATTGGCAGCAGATTCAGCGTGGCCGCCGACGCGAACAACGCGAACTCCCACCTTGTATCACTCCGACATGATTGACCCCAAGCATATCCGCAATTTTTCGATCGTCGCGCACATTGACCACGGCAAGAGCACGCTGGCCGATCGGTTGCTGGAAATCACCGGCACGGTGAGCCGGCGCGAGATGAAAGAGCAGCTTCTTGATGCCATGGATCTGGAGCGACAGCGGGGGATCACGATCAAGGCGCATCCGGTGTCGATGAAATACACCTACCACGGGCAGGAGTATGAACTCAACCTGATCGACACGCCGGGGCATGTTGATTTTCATTACGAGGTGTCTCGGTCGTTGATTTGTTGCGAGGGCGCGGTGCTGCTGGTGGATGCGTTTCAGGGAGTCGAGGCCCAGACCGTGGCGAACGCATTCGCGGCGCTGGAGCACGACCTC
>JAKEGR010000392.1 GCA_022615465.1 Planctomycetota bacterium
GCCTGGAACAAGCCGCCGCCGCGATTGGTCGCGTGGTGGCTTGGACCGCGAAAACGTGAAAATGGGTAGTCGGCTACGATTCCGTCAATCTTGTCGGTCCACGGTGCCGAAAAACTGTTCCAGAGCCGATCGGTCCCTCCGAAAAGGGCCCCAGGCCCGCTTCGGAGCCGCAACAGACCGCTCGGGGTTTAGGAACCAGTTGCGGCCACGATTGCACTCAACTTTCTTCTCCGGTCACATGGTGAGGTGGTAGTGTCATGAAGTCTCCAGTTGTCCAAACCCTGCTTGTGGTTGTGACTCTTGTTGGCTTCGTCGGATGCCAGTCGGGACCGCGCTGGGCATGGTGGAAGCGGGATACCGCGCCGGACGACGCATCGCTCGTTGCTCGATCGGCCGCTCCAACTCTTCCCTCAACCCAGGCATCACCCCAGCCGGTTGCAACCGCGGCTACAGCTCCGCCCTCCTCCGCAAATCTGGCAGCCGTTGGCGCTGCGACCACTTCGCCACCGACTCAAGTGCCAGCCTCCTCGGCCCCCACGATTGCCAGCGCTCCGCTGGCCGCCTATCCGGGCACTGCAACCCCAGTCGCACCTTATCCAACTACTTCCAGCGGCACTTCTTCGACTTTGCCCACAAACGCGGCAACAGCCCAAGCCGGCCCTTACAACCCCAATGCCTATTTGCCGGCGGCATCGCCAATCGCCGGACAAGCGTCGGGGGAGAATCAGTCCGCGGATCGATACGCATTGACACCGTCGATCGCAACGCCAGCCATACCAACCACCTCTACGACGAAAGCCGATCGTTACGCGGCAACGCCCGATCAATACGCCCCTTATCCTGCCCCACCAGTCACGGCCACCACTTCCAGCGCCGATCGGTATGGTACTTCCGCGATACAGCCCTACGCGGCCGCAGCATCCTCGACACAAGGTGTTGCCGACGGCACGAATGCAGCTACGCCGGTCGCTTCGGCTCCACTGCCCGCCCCAAGTCCGGCAACCAGCGGAACTGTCCAGTTAACGTCAGCCCCGGGCCAATATCGCCCCGGAGGAACGTCTAGCTACGTGGCCGGTTCGTTCACCGGACAAATCGAAGTTGCGTCAAGGCCCGAGCCGGCCATACCGATCGCGCCGACGACAACGTCTGGTGAGGCAGCCATCGGGAGACAGGCGCTGCCTCCCGCTCCAGCCCCTGCCGGCGATTATCGGTATGGCACCTATTAGCCAACTTCAGATGGCTTGCCGGCTGCGTTCCTTCGGATAAAGCGATCTCGTAGCCGTCGCAACGGCTTACCAGCCCATCACCATGTTCGACTCGATCGCCTTGCGCGCCTGCTCAAGATCGGCCCCGGTTTCATGCATGAAGAGTCGGATGGCATGCACCTTGTCCCCTTCGGCCTTCGACAAGCAATCGCGCGCCGTATGACAAGGATCCATCGTGCCTGAAATGCCGAGTGCGCACTTGGAAATCACCCACGTGTCGCGAGGTCGTTTGGTGAGTCGGATCACCTTCTCCTGGGGATACGCATCGCCGACGACGGTCGACGCCGCGTCGCCATCGTCCGCCCAAGTGATGACAATGTGGTTTTCAGTTTCTACTTCGTACAGGGGCATGATCCATTCCTTTCGGCAAACTCGGCTACGACCGCCAAAGGTCGGCGATCTGTGAAGACTCCAAGATCAATCCGCGATGTACCATGATGGTACGGAATCCAGACGCTGGCCGTCAACTTACCCCACGAAAGGAGGGGGAAAACCCACGCTCTTTGCCGTTGACGGCGATCGTCCCGCCTGGCTGCGACCCTAAGACTCTCGCACCGAAACTGCGGCACAGAGGCCGTGCTCATCGCCCCGACTAGGCGATCGTCTCCATTGGGCTGATCTCCGCCTCGCGATCCTTCCGCCCATCGCCGAAGAAGGAATCACTTGCCGACACGCTGGACCGTGGTGGGTGGCAAACTGGTGAAGACGACGCTTCCCTGTCGTCGACCGTGGGATGGGAAGCGGCCAGATGCTCGCGAATCTGGGCGCCCGTATGCACGAACAAATGGTTTTTCCCGGCGGCTTTCGCGCTATACAGGGCCGAATCTGCTCGCGAGAGCAGATGCTTCAGGTCATCACCATCCCGCGATTCCGTCGCACCGCACGAGACGGTAGCCGACAGTTCTCGAGCTACTCTCTTCCGCAGCCGGTCGCCGAACACTCCCGCGCCCGCCAGAGTCGTCCGCGGCATCACGACCACGAATTCGTCGCCACCCAAACGGGCGACGAAGTCGGAATCCCGCATGCAGGCGCGAATGACTCCGGCTAGCCTGGAAAGCACGGGCAACGCCGCAACGGAAGACGAATCCTCGGATAAGTCCGATCCGCGGTCGAGGCCGATCAAGGCCACGACAAACTCCGCGTTGCCTTTTGCCCGAGCAGCCAACAGCACCTGAAGGTGCTGCTCAAGGGCACGCACATTGCCCACGCCCGTGAGTGGGTCTGTTCGGCCGTGCGTGAAAGTTTCCAGAGCACTAGATTGTTGTCGGATTCGGTCGTACGCGTGAGAAAGCTGGTGAGCAAACTGCATCGTCGGACCCAGGATCGCCTCGGATTCAGTGCATAACGTGTCCCAGGCTTTGGCATCGCCCTGTCGTTGCGCCCGGCGCAGTCGCTGCTTAAAAAGATCGATGCGGGCGTGATGGGAAGCCAAGTCCTGACGCAATGTGTTCGCGATGGCCTCGATCTTTCGCGCTACGCCAACGGCTCGATCCAGCTCGCGGCGATGGTACTCGTCGAGATCCGATTTCAGCGATTTTCGCGTCCGCTGACCAAAGAGATAACCGATGATTGCTACCGCACCGAGTGCAACCGTTACGGGCAGCCCGACCACCGAAATGCCGCTAAGGCCGATTGGCCACAGATCCATTGAATCTATCCCCATGAATGCCCTGCTTTCTGGTTCCCACTTGAGAAACATTCGACCGGAATCGCAACGTATCCTTTCCTTTGAAAGGCAAACCGATCCAGCCAAATCCCCGATCCCTGCGTAATGCTCACGGACCGGCTACAGCCGGCGAGATCGCATTCCCGTGAGGCTGAGAAAGCCACACGCGCAGACGACCGCCAGGACGACAAGCCACTCCTCCCGATTCAGTCCGTTGAACCATTGCCAGGTGTGCCCAGGCATTTCGTTCAGACGATCCCATGCGATCTCAAAGAATGACATAGCGGACTTCCCCCCAGGAATGCAGCTTGATCCCTTCAAGCTTACGCCATGCCCGATCCGCCGAATGACCACAAGAACGCGGCCAATCAAGCTGCGGCCTCGCGGTTCCACCTGAAACGGTTGGACCGATCGTACCGCCCAGAAATAGGCGTGGTACGCGACACGCGCGACCCAATCAACTGGAGCGAGACAGCCCGCCAGTTTCCCTGAACCGATCCAAGAGCCGGCCAGGGGAACCCAACATGTTGTAGCCGCCGTCGAGGTGAAGAATCTCTCCCGTGATTCCCGACGAAAAATCGGACAACAAGAACACCCCGCATTTCCCCGCCTCCTCATGGGTGACATTTCGCCCAAGTGGAGACATCCCTTCGTACAGGATGAGC
>JAKEGR010000393.1 GCA_022615465.1 Planctomycetota bacterium
AACAGATGTTTGCATTGCTCGTTTCATCGTTTGCGTACTCCTTGTAGAACGCGGTTTCTTACCGGCTTCGAGCGCCGGATTTTTCGGGTAACCCTCATGGTCGTAATCTGGTGGGTCATCATCGGCCACACCACAAAATACCTGGCAAGTGCCTAATCCCTTTACCGCCGAACTGACTGATTGTCTCGCGGCTCGGTTGTCTCCGCGGCTTCTGCCGCGGGCGGCTTCTCGGTGGTCGCCGGCGGCTCCTTCACCAGGGATTTCACTGAAGTGCGCCGCTTGGCATACTCGTCGAAATTCATCAAGAGGTCCACCAGTCCGTTGAGCTGCGCGGTGCTCGCTCCGGGGAACAACTGCTGACTAATGCCGCCGAAATGGGGCGGGTTCGGGTCATAAGGTATGTTGACCGGCATCCCCGTGTAAGGCAATATGCGCTGTGGATTGGCGACCCAGCGATGCACGTATTCTGGCCGCAGGCGGCGGTACACCTCGTCCAAATTCGGTCCCAGGCCGCGAATCGCTCCCTTTACCTGGAAGTCGCCGACCGAGTGGCACTTCACGCAATAATTGCCGTCGGTGACGACCTTCATCCCATCGTCGAACAGGTTTGGATGCGCCTGCTCGCTGTGGACGAGATACTGCCCGCGACGCCGCTCGTTGTACTCATACGGGAAGGTCGCATTGCTCTTCGCGGCAAAGTAATTCACGAGTTTGCTCGCCTCGTCGCTCGACATGTGGAAGTTGGGCATCCGCATGACGACTGCCGGCCGTATCGGGGATGGATCCATTAGGAAATCGTGCAGCCAATCGGTCTGGACCTTTTCGCCTTCGGTCATCAACGGAGGCGGCAGCCACGCCCAGGCTTCGCTCGGGTTCGCAGCCGGGTTGGACTTGTGCTCTTCCTCGATCACACGCGGGAACAGGTATTTGGCCAGGTCACCGCCGTTCAACGGGTAGGCTGTGCCGTTGGCCGGTCCCGTGTGGTCGCGATTGGCCGGTATCAACAGATTTTGCACGCCAACCAGTCGTGTCGCCCCGCTCACGACTGCATGCTTGTAAAGCTGGAATTCGTAGTAAGGGTCCGATTCGTCGTCATCCGGTTCCAGCGGCACGCCGTCTTCGTCCACAAGATTCACATCGCCTGTTTCCGGATTGCGTGTTGGCATTCCATGCAATTCGGCATGCAACAGCCCGCGACGGTCTGGCTGGAGCGACGCTTCGATCTGCTTTTCCATCCCCACGGGTGCGAGGAACGGATAGTCGCTCGGTGCCGGCGGATCTTCGAACATATCCGGCTCGAAAGCGATATCCCAGCGTTCCATGTCCAGGATGTGGCAGCCGCCGCAATTGTATTTGTTGAGCACATGCCGCCCTTGGACAATCGCCTCCTGACGAGCATCCGGCTTGTAGACATATCGCTGATCAGGAGCCTCGCTTGTCAGCCCCAAAACAAACGTCATCACGGCTTCGCGCTCCTCGGGCGTGAACGGAAACTTCGGCATCCGTAGCCGTTCGTCGTAGCGTTTGTTGCGAGTCGTCTCAAAGTCAAAGCCCCGCGGCATCCGCAGCTTCTGCCACAAGAAGCCATGACGCTGATGGCTATTGAGCGATTGGACGAAGTAGCCAGTGTCAGGATCATCAACACGATCCGGATCGAGTCCGTGGGCGTTGCTGCCGCCCTGTTCGCCGTACTCAGCCGGCTTCTCGTCGCCGTTGATTCCGTGCGTTGCCAGAAATGCACCGACATTCTCGAATGCCAGTTGCGACAGATCTTTTCGACCCCAGTTTGCCAGCGGCGTACCGATCGGTTTGGCCGATTCGTAGCCAGGAATATCGTGGCAGCCGAAGCAGCCGTACCGGCTGAGGGAACGACGGGCGACGTACTCCATCTGCCGCTCGACGCGGTTCTCGGGGGTCATCCCGACAAGTGGGACTTCGTCGGTCTTTACGGTCGCGGCGAGTTGCTCCGGAATACCTTCTCGGGCAAAGCGTTCGGCTCGGCGACGCGGGAACGAGGCACTGAGCCAAACCGTCGTGAGTTGATGGAGCGCAGCTTGTTCCTTCGGTGTGAATGGCGGTACCTCAGGCGGTTGCCAGCCGGCCGGCACGCCGAGCAAGAACGCAACGATATCGTCGGCCGGATCGGTCACCTTCCCGGTTGGATTGCCGGCGGCATCCAACTCCGTAATCGGGTCAAGGTACAGATTAGGCATTGCCGTGCGGGCGTGATAGCGGCTTGGCTGCTTCAGCCAACTGTACAGCCAGTCCCGTCCGTTGGGTGTGTTGAACTTGGCGGCAACTCGCGACAAATCCGGGCCTTGGTTTGAGTTGACCATCCCTCGAAACTCGCCGTGGGTGTGGCAGGCGAGGCAGCCGCGCGATTCGAACAGCCACCGACCGCGTTCCACGGACGCCATCTCGGTCACTCCGGCCGGCGCGTCACTGGTCTCGAACGGTTGGCTGTTCTTGAGCAGGAACCCGGCTAGTGCGCGAGTTTCAACCGCTTCAAACCGCTTCGTGTACTCGCGATCCGTCAATTTCTCTTCGTTGCCGTTGGCGTCGACAATGACAAAGTCGCTCGCCTGGTTGTCGAGATGATCGAAGTGGCCGAAGAATTGCGGCATCCGTGTCGTCGGGCGGAAGTCGGAAGGTTGGCGAATCCAACTAACCAGCCAACCGTAATCGACCTTGGAAGCGAGGTGCCGCAGGCTGGGGCCCACTTTGCGGAACTTGCCGGGCGTGTCAATATCTTTCAACGAATCGGCCAAGACGTGCGTGGCCGCTGCCAGGCGGGCTTCCTCCGCCGCTTCGGAAGATCCCTTGAGCGAGGCGTCCAGGGCAATGGCTCGGTAAAGCTGATCACGAATTGCCTTGTCATCTGGCCGCTCGTGGAGCGTTGCGGCCCAGGCTTGCTCCTCGTCACTCAAGCCTTGATCGGTTAGTATCTGGGCAGCAACCGCGGAGTAGTTTGGCTCGATACGCAAATCGGGGCCGATCCGCTTCTCAGGGCCGTCGTAGCCATTGATTTCGTGGCAACCGTAACAGCCATACTCACGCACCAGACGATAGCCCTGCACTAGCTTCGGCGCCGGCGGATCGGGGAACCGCTCGCTTGGTTCCAGATCGACCACTTCGTGATGGCACTTGAGGCAGTTGCTTTCGATGAACCGCTCCGGAGTCATCGGGAAGATCCAGTGATGGTTGTCGAACCAGCCATGGTCGCGCGACCATTGTTTTGCCTGCTTGGGATCGTTCGGCGTGTGCGATGCCCACTTGAACTCCGTGGCGCTGCCCTGCCCGTCATGGCAGATCGTGCAGCCCATCTCACCCTTCTTGTGCGGGCTCATGCTTCCAACAAAAAGGTCGAGTCGTGGATGAGACGTGAACGGCTGATTGAGTCCGCGGCTGATTTGCAACTGGAGCGGCTTGCCCCAAGTGGCTTGTCGCAGGAGGTAATCGTCCACTTCAACCGTCTCGTGGATTTCGCCGCCGTTGACTTGTTGAATGATGTCCCCCGTCTGCAGGCCGGCTACTGCGGCCAGGCTCTCCGGATAGACGACCTGGATCGTCACCGCGTCCGAGTCGACCTGACCGCGCGGTGCGAGCCGGATGCCGTAAACCGTCTCCAGGGACGCGTTTTCACCTTCCGCCGCCTCGGGGGCGGCATCGGGCGTCGATAATTCCACCAGCCGCTCGCGTTCGCCTTGCGGGATAGCAGGATACGCCGGCTCGACGGCCGAGCCGGCAGCCGTTTTGTCGATCGCGCGGTGGCAGACAATGCAGCGATCATAGCGGGCAACCTGGCTGAAGTTGTAGTTGATTTTCATGTCCGGCAACCAGATCTGGTCGAGCTTGATATTGCCGGTGTAAAGGGCGTCGAGAATCGGCCCGCGGGTGATTCGCTCGCCAAAATTGCTAGTGTATTGCTGAAGGTTGTCCTGCAGGCGATCTAATTCGATGCGGATCGCCGCGATTCGCCTGGTAATGTCGTTTTCGCCCGACTGGACATCGCGCACGATGTCTTCCAACGCCGTGCGATAATCCTCCGCGTCGGCGATGTCGGCATCGAGTTGAGTGATCTGGTCCGCAAGGGTCTGGATGCGCTGTTCGATCTCGGCAAGCGGTTTGCCTTCGCCCACCGCGATGCCACGTGTACTCACCGCAGCCGTCTTGTCGGCGGCAATGAACTTCTTCTTCGTCACCAGCGCGTTCTCGCGCCGCTTCGCCTCGAGGATGAAACGATTCATCGCGTCGAGCAAATCCTCGCGGGCGGCAACAACCGATTTCTCGTCCGCCTTCTCCATGTTTTCCTTCGCCGCGTCCAGGCTGCTAAAATCGGCCCTCGCCGCCTGCTCAATCTGAAGTCGCTTGTCTTCCTCAATTACCAGGTCTTTGAATCGCTCAATAAATGACGCATCGACCTTCGTGCTGCGGGCCGCGAGCAACTCGCTATTGAGATTCTCCAAATGGGTCTTTGATTCAGCCTCGGCCTGGGCGAGTTGAGCGTCGATGGTCCACTGTTCGCGATCACGGTCGGCGAGTTGCCAATCGCGCCACTCGCGATGGTGGTCCTTCCACAGCATCCAGACCGTGCCCGCCAACATCACCAACGACGAAATGCCGAAGATGAGATGCAACCGCATTTGGTCGTATCGGGTTTTTTCCGTTGCGGGCATGGTTGGAATGGGAATAAGGGTCAGGGAGGACAGTGTTTCTCTTGTATCGCTCAGCAGCCTTGAGTCAACGACCCGTTGGAACGAAGCTAGAAATTGAAAAAATACTCCGGAACCGCAATCAAGTATTTCAAATTAAATGACCATCGCAGGATCATCTTGATTGGCAAGGACATCATGAACAGCAACAAGTTGGCCAGTACCATGTAACGGATAAATCCCATCCGCTGATAAAACGGCTTCAGAAATGTGACCGCGAGAATCGGCGGCAGCGCAATGAAGTAACCGAGCAGCAGCAGGGTTCCGGGCAACTCACGACCAAACAGAATGGAAAAAAAATGGGCCACGGGGGGAATCCAACTGACCAGGAAACCTGGTACCCAGCCGGGCAACCAACGGATCAGGAAATCGGTGCTTGGGGAGGCGGGCAAATTACGCCCCAAAAACGTCTGCCAGAAGTATTCCGACAAGTTGACGTTGTTCAGCGCCTCAACCTTGTATGCGGACCAAAACTCATAAGGCCCAAAGAAGTTCCAGTTCGGCCCGCGGAGCAATGTGCCGAGCACGATGAGCGTTACCCACAACTCGAGAAAGCCAAGTTGGAAAAAGATGTAAGCGAAGCGGCGCTCCTTGATGGTGTAGTAACCATTGCCCGCCTTGTTGAAGTCGAGATAAGGAATCGCCATCAGGCCGACGATGATCAAACTCGGCAGCACGACGCCAGCCATCCACGGGTCGTAGTAAACGAGCATCTCCTGCAGACCGAGGAAGTACCATGGCGCCTTGGAAGGGTTTGGAGTCTTCACGCTGCTAGCCGGTTCCTCCAAGGGTGCTTGGAGCCAGATGGCCCAAAAGATGAGGAAAGCCGTCAGGGCGATCATGCAGATCATCTCAATGTAGACCAGGTCCGGCCACACCAGCACTTTCTCGTTGTCCTCGGTTTCGAGTGGCCGCAGACCCTGATCCTTGCGGCGGTCGTTTTCGACTGCCTTGGACGCGGCCAGCCACGTGAAGAAGGCCAGCAAAAACACGAGCGCTACGATTGGCACGTTATCCGGCTTGGCGACGATCGAATAAAAATTCGGATCAGGCATCGATAGCCCGAGGAACAAGAGCATCAGGTTCCAGAGAGTCCAGGCCACGGCCGGTTTCACGAAAAAGCCGCGAAACAGATACAAGACCGTGAGCAGCACGGTCGTGCCGATCGTGTAAATGACAGGACCAGTGTGTTCGTTGACGTATTCGCGAAACGCCAGCGGCATGCGCGGCATCATGCGCTCGCTGGCCCCTGCCGCGAACGAGGCGAGGATCACGTACAGGCAGGCCACGATTGCCAAAACCAGGGCGCTGCGGATCGACACCTTGAGGCCGCCAATAGGTTTTTCCAAGTGGCTGACCGGCTCCGCTTTCTGCCACAGGATGTACGCCGCCACGCCGTTCATCACCGCCAGGGCGATATAGTATGGCACTAGAAACGACGAAACCGTCTCGATGAACTGCTGTGGTGAAATCCCGTGCATGCTGAGCGCCGGCCGCCAGGCCGGGTTTTTCGGAGCCTTTTTTCGGTAGATGGTCGGCGTGGCCGCCGACGGAGACGATCGTTCCTTACAGTGGGCCGCTGATGCCGCCGTCTTTGCGCACCCGCCAAAAGTGGATCGCCAGGAGGAGCGCTACCGCAAGCGGAATCGCAATGCAGTGGAGGATGTAGAAACGATTCAGCGTTTCCTCGCCCACGTTTCGCGCGCCCAATAAGGCAAACCGAGCGTCCGAGGCGTTGGTGATCATATCGATGCCCCCCAACGTCAGCAACTGCTGGCCCGGCCCTTCGTGGCCGAGGATCGGGGTTGCCCGGGCCATGTTGGATCCCACGGTGATTGCCCAAACCGCAAGCTGATCCCAGGGAAGCAGGTAGCCGGTGAACGAGAGCAGCAACGTGAGAAGGAGCAGAATGACGCCGATGACCCAGTTAAACTCGCGAGGTGGCTTGTAACTGCCCGTGAGAAACACGCGGTACATGTGGAGCCAGACGGTAATCACCATCGCATGGGCGCCCCAGCGGTGAATCTCTCGAAGGATTCCGAGAGAATACACATCGCGGAGCGCCAGGATGTCGTTATAGGCCCATTCGAGCGTCGGGCGGTAGTAGAACATCAACAGCACG
>JAKEGR010000394.1 GCA_022615465.1 Planctomycetota bacterium
CTGCGTTCGGAGAGCGAGATTCTCGCACCATTGTAGACCACGCTGGCCGCGATGATGATCGAAAACATCAGGTTGATCATCCGCATCTGCAGCATGTTTTTTGCGATCGTGTCCCGAAAGCTCTGCAGGGAGGTCTCTTTGACGGTGACGCTGGCAATGCGGGGCGTTTCCTTGATTTTCCGGTAAATCGCCGGCCGCATGAGAGGATCGGTCCGCAGCATGACCCCGTTGGCTTGCGGCCCTTCGCGCATGAGCCGGTTCACGGCACGAATGTCCATGAAGGCATTCAAGTCCACGATATCGTCCAGGAGCGCCACCACCGGCATATCGACCACGGGACGTTTGTCCTGCAGGACTTCGACGCGGAGCGTTTCGCCTGCCTTCACGTCGAGCACCTCGGCTAGTTTCTTCGAAATCACCAGCCCGTCGGGCGGAAGCGGCGTGACCCGTCCCGCGCGGTCAACCAGCCGCATCAAATCGGCGTCGTGCGGCAGGCCGCGGATGCCAACACGACGAGCGCGATGCCGTGACCGCAGCCTCGTCGAGACGAACCGCAACGGCTCAGCAGAGTACACACCCGGGAGATTGGAGATTTCGTCGAGGGCGTCGATCGAGACGGGTTCGACCGTGGACAGAATCATGTCGTAGCGCTGCACGTCGAAGAACTCCAAGGCGATGACCCGATCGACCGAGTCTTGCATGAAGTTACCGACGACGACAATGGCGATCGACATCGCGACGGCCAACATGGAAAACGTCGTCTTGATGGAATGTCGCTCGAGTTGGCGGAGGATCATTCGGGCCACGTTCGGCACGAACCGTCCCAGACCGATGCGTTCGAGGATCGTCGGCTTGTAACTGGCTGGCGGCTCGGGGCGCATGGCCTCGGCCGGAGGAAGCCGCACGGCCAGGAGGATCGCGCCCATCGAGCCGATGATTGCCGCCCCACCCGCAATCAGCACGGCGAGCGCCGCCACATTCGGCCGCACCCGGAAAATCAGTTCCGGGTACTGATACACCCGCATGAATATCTTGGTGAAGTCGTGTGCGAGCCATATGCCGCCCGCCGTGCCGAGCACGCCGCCGATGATCGTGATCAGCAGCACGAACTTCATGAAGTGCCAACCGATCTGGATATTGGAGTAGCCAAACGCCTTGAGCGCGGCGATTTGATCGCGTTGGAGTCCGGTCAGCCGCGTGAGGACCACGTTCAGCAGGAACGCGGCGACGCCCAGGAAAAGCGTCGGGGCGATGAGGCCGGCGCTGCGCAACCCTTGGATATCACTTTCCAATACCAGGTGGGAAAGCTGGTCTTTGCGGCCATAGGCACCCAGGCAGCCGTAAGGCTCCAGGATTCTGTCAACTCGGTGAATCACCTCCTCTTCCGATGCGTCGCGCCGCAGGCTGAACGCGACGTCGTTAAACGCCTCGTCCATGTCGAATGCGTTGGAAAGGGCTTCGTGCTCCATCCAGAGAACGCCAAAGTGCTTCGGATCGGGCAGCATGTCGCCCGGCTTGATCTGGAAAACGTACTCGGGCGAATAGGCGACACCAACGATTCGCAGCGACTTGCGCCGGCCATTGATGATCGCCACGATCGAATCGCCGGAGTGCAACCCGTTGGCCTTCATAAAAGCCTCGCTGGCGAGGACTTCGTCATCGCGCCCGACAGCCAGCATCCGGCCACGGCGCAGGTAAAGCTGATTGAGCGCCGGCGGACGCGTGACGGGCAGCGAAATCAATTGGCCGACGGCCGGCTTCTCCAGGCCAGGAACGTCGAGCGTGACGTTCTTGACGATCCGTGTTTCGACTTGGGCCACGCCGGGGATCTCGGCCAGCCGCTCGGCGATTGCGTCGGGCGCCCGCTTGACACTGGCGAATGCCTCGGCGAAGTGATACCGCTCGTAGAATGTCGCCCGTGTCAGCTCGAGCGAGTGCAGGATGGTACGCGAGTTGACGTAAGTCGCCACGCCGGCCGAGATCACGATCGCAATCGCAATCGCCTGCCCCTTCATCAGGGACAGATCGCGGAGCAGCTTGCGATCGAGGGAACTGATCATGGTAGGTTCACCGTGCCGCCGAAGGCTTACCAGGTGAGTTCACTCGCCGCCCGTTTGCTGGAGTTGTGATGGACGTGGACGATAGTGCCATCGGAAATCGAGATCACGCGATCGGCCATATCGGCAATTACGGCGTTGTGGGTGATTACGGCAGTCGTCGTGCCAAGCTCCTGATTGATGCGCGCGATGGCTTCCAGCACCAAGATCCCCGTGTGGACGTCGAGCGCGCCCGTCGGTTCGTCGCAGAGCAGCACGGCCGGATTCTTGGCGACGGCGCGGGCAATGGCCACGCGCTGCTGCTCACCGCCTGAAAGCTGCGACGGGAAATGATTCTGTCGTGGCACCAGGTCCACCATGCCCAGCGCCTCGGTTGGGTTCATCGGATTGGCGGCGATGTCGGTCACGAGGGCCACGTTTTCGCGGGCTGTTAAGCTGGGAATCAAGTTGTAGAACTGAAAAACGAAGCCGACGTGTTGCCGCCGATAGCGGGTCAGGGCCGCATCGTCGAATTCAGTAAGCCGATCACCGCGGTAGTAGACCGTGCCGCCGGTGGGCACGTCCAGCCCGCCCAGGATATTCAGGAGTGTGCTCTTGCCGCTGCCCGACGGCCCAAGCAGCACGACAAACTCGCCGGCATAGAGATCGAGATCGACGCCCCGCAAGGCATGCACATCGACCTCGCCCATGTGGTACACCTTGGTCACCCCCCGCGCGGAGAAGACCGTGCCGGATGACTCGGAAGCCGCAGCCATGGAACGAGCGGAATTGCAGGGCGTTGAGGACATGCGAACGGATGGATCCTTGGGGCTACGTGATACTGCGGAAAGTCCTGTTAAGGAGCGGTGAACTCCTCTTTGAGAAAATCGGCGGCTGTGTCCCACTTTTCCGCTGCCGCCGCGAAGTCCACTTTCATCACTCGCACGTCGCGCGGCGTCTTGACGCGCGGCGAGGCCGCCACACCCGCGCGGAGCGGAATCTGCGCGCTCGGCCCATCGGCCAGTCGCCGCTCCACGTCGCTCGACAGCAAGTAATCGACGAGCTTCTCAGCCGCTTCGGGATTCGGCGAGTCCTTGATGACTGCCAGCGTGTTGGGAATGAACAAGGCGCCAACCTCGCCTTCGCCCTGGTCGGGGAAAATAATTTTCACCGGCATGCCGGCTTCCAGTTCGATGATCGCGTCATCCGTGTCCGTGAGGCCGAAGGCGAGCGAACCGGCCGCCACGGCCCGGGCCACCTGTTTGTTGCCGGCCATGATCCGCGCCGTTCGCTTCACATCGCGAAAGAAATCGCGCGTTGTGTCATCGCCCCAGGCTGCAAACAGGCAAGCCGCATGCGTGGCCGTCGTACCAAACAGCGGCTTCGCAATCGCGCACCGTTCGTACCATTGCGGATCGGTCAGGTCGCGGATCGAATTCGGCAGCCGCTCCTCGGGAACTTGATTCGTGTTGACCAGGAGCACGCGCGCCCGGGCCGCGAACCCGTGCCACAACCCATCGGGCGACTGCATGTTGGCCGGATACTCGGCGGCGCGAGCCGGCTTGAACGGTCGCAATAATCCCCGTCGCGCGAGCCGGAGCGTGTTGAGGATTTCGTTATTCCAGAACAGATCGCAACGCGGGCGATCGGCCTCCGCCATGATCGCCTGCGTGAGTCCGACCGTCTTGGTTGATTCGTTGTCGAATTTCGGCCGCACCGTGATGCCCGTCTGGCGAGTGAACTCGGCGAAGATCGGTTCGGAAAATTCCTGATCGAGTGCCGCGTAGACCACGACTTCCGGCGGCGCGTGCGCGCCACAGCCGAAGAGGGTCGTCACGGTAAGCAGCAACAGCGAGTGCAGGCACCGCGCCAGGCCGGGGGCGGTTGCGTGAACGGAGTTCTGCCCGAGTTTCGAGGTCATTGTCGCGCCCAGGATGGAATCGCGTTGCCGCCCTGCGGCGGCCCTGCTAGATTCTACAACGAGGCCGCCCTTGGCCGGTTGTCGCTCTCGATTATACTATTGCCCGCGTACAAAATAAGCCTGTTTTGCCTGCCGCCCAGGGCTGTTCACCGCCCCTTCCGTGGGTCACCCTGAAGCCCTTGTCCGCGCAGGCCCCAATCATGCCTCCCCCGGAGTCTGTCGTCTGATGAAGCTCGTACTGCTTGGCTCCGGCGGCTATTATCCAACCAACTGCCGGCACACGGCCTGCTTCATGCTGCCGGAGCTTGGCGTCGTGCTCGATGCGGGCACAGGCATGTGCCGCCTTGGCGACTATCTCACAACCGATCGGCTTGACATCTTCTTGACGCATGTTCACTTGGACCACGTTGTCGGCCTGACCTATCTGCTGAACGTCGCGCCCGCGGAGGTGCTCAGCCAAACGACCGTCCACGGCGAGGCGGAGAAGTTGGCCGCGCTGCGCGAACATCTGTTCGCCCGAGAAATCTTTCCGGTCGATCCGCCGTTTCAATTCGAGACGCTGCGGCAATCCTGGCCGTTGCCGAGCGGCGGCACGCTCGACCACTTCCCGCTTGAGCACCCGGGCGGCTCGCTTGGCTTCCGACTCAACTGGCCGGGCCACTCGATGGCCTACGTGACCGACACCACGGCGGCCGCCGAGGCGGACTATGTGGAGCGGATTCATGGCGTGGACCTGCTCATCCACGAGTGTTTCTTCGCCAATGATCAAGGCAACATGCCGGCAATCACTGGCCACAGTTGGCTGCGACCGGTTGCCGAGGTCGCCGCCGCTGCGCAAGTCGGCCGGCTCGTGCTGGTGCATGTCAACCCCACTGCCGACACCGACCGCGACTTCGATCTTGCTGCCGCGCGCCGCATTTTCCCAAACACCGAGATCGGCGTGGATTGTGCCGAGATGGTGTTCTAACGCGGCCTGCGGCCGCAACCAAAATGTAGGGAACGCCGTCCCTGGCGTTCCGTGAATTACGGAACGGCACAGAGGCCGTTCCCTACAGGAAAAAACCAACATCGGTCTGTCGATCAACAACATGCGCGCACGGCGCCGCATCACACTCAGGAAGACTCTAGCCCTCTCCCACAGGGAGAGGGAATATCTGTACGCCGCAAGCGTTGCACTCCAAAGCCCAGGGTCGCACAGCGCACCCTGGGTAGGCTCACACGTCCAAATTCCTGACATCGAGCGCGTGTTTCTGGATGAATTCGCGGCGAGGTTCGACCTGGTCGCCCATCAGGACGCGGAACAGATTGTCGGCCTCGCCGACGTCGTCCATGCGGACTTGCAGCAGCGTGCGGTTGGCCGGGTCGAGGGTGGTTTCGCGAAGCTCTTCGGCATTCATTTCGCCAAGCCCTTTGAAGCGGGTGATCTGCAGACCTTTTTCGCCGGCGGAGCGGATGGCGCCGGGCAGTCCGCGAAGGTCTTCCAGGCCGGTCTCACTGTCGCCGCGGCGGAGTAGATAGCGGGCACCCTCCTCGCCGGTTCGCTCTTGGGGAATGAGGGCGTCGATTTCGAAGCCGAGCTGCCTCAAATTGGCCAGTCGCGTGTTGATCGTGCGGACTTCGTGGAGTTCCACAATGCGGAGGCGGGCCGTCTCGCGATGCGGATCGGCATTCGTTTCCGAGGTGGAGGGCAGGCCCACATCGATGTTCACTTTGCCTTCGGCGGCCGATTCCTGCTGGGCCACAAAATCGTCGAGTTCCTGACGGCTGGTAAACCATTCCTGGCGGCCGTTGACGACAACGTGGAAGATCGGCAGCCGGCCCGTGGTCGGATCTTGCCGCGCCGCATGGACCTTGAGGCTGATGCCCCGGCGTTCGAGGGCGATGATCGCTTCTTCGATCGCGGCCAGCGCGCGGACCAGCTTCGCCATGTCTTCGCCCTCGATCAACCGGCCGTCGCCGGGGTCGAACACCGAGTCGCCGAGGCCCATCTCGAGGAGTTGGGCGCGCATTTCCTCTTCGGTTTGGACGTAGTAAGTATTCGCCTTGCTTCGTACGCGGAACAGCGGCGGCTGGGCCACGTAGACGTGCCCGGCAGCCACCAGATCATACATTTGCCGGTAGAAGAACGTGAGCAGCAGCGTGCGGATGTGGGAGCCGTCGACGTCGGCGTCGGTCATGATGACGATGCGGCCGTAGCGGCGTTTGGTGAGGTCCTGGTCTTCGCCGATGCCGCTCCCGACGGCCGAGATCATGCTGCGGATTTCCTCATTGGCCAGCACTTTGTCTTCCCGCGACTTATAGGCGTTGATGATTTTGCCGCGCAACGGGAGGATGGCCTGAAATTCGCGAATGCGTCCGCCCTCGGCACTGCCGCCGGCCGAATCGCCCTCGACCAGGTAGAGTTCGCACTTGTCGACATCGCGACTGGAGCAATCGCGGAGTTTGCCCGGGAGTCCGCCGCCGGAAAGGGCTCCTTTGCGTTCGCGGATGAGTTCTTTCTGTTTGCGGGCGGCCACGCGGGCCTCGGCGGCCAGCAGGCCCTTGCTGCAAATCGCCTTGGCAGCCTTTGGGTTCTCCTCCAGAAATTTGCCGAGATATTCGCCAAACAGGCTGTTGACGATGCCTTCGACTTCGCTGTTGCCGAGCTTGGTCTTCGTCTGACCCTCGAATTGCGGATGGGGTACGCGGCAACTGATCACGGCCGTGAGGCCCTCGCGGAAATCGTCGCCCTGGGGGACGATGTCTTTGAACAGGTTCGACTTCTTACCGTGGTTGTTGATCGAGCGGGTGAGCGCCGCGCGGAAGCCGGAAAGGTGCGTGCCGCCCTCGGTTGTGTTGATATTGTTGACGTAGGAATGGACGTTCTCGGTGTACTCGGTGGAGTATTGCAAGGCGACCTCGACCGTGACGCCTTCCTCCTCGCATTTGACGTACAGGATCTCCGCGTGAACCGGCTCACTGGCACGGTTCAAGTGCGCGATGTATTCGCGGATGCCGTCCTGGTACAGGTATTCCTCGCGTTCGTTGGTCCGTTCGTCGGCGATCGTGATCTTCACGCCCTGATTGAGAAAGGCCAGTTCCTGCATGCGTTTCTGGACCGTGCCGAAGCTGAACTTCGTCGAGGGGAAAATCTGCGGGTCGGGCTTGAACGTGGTGGTGGTGCCACGGATGGTCGTGGGACCAACGCGTCGGGTATCGCCGCGCGGCTCGCCGCGCTCGTATTCCTGGTGGTAGACGAAGCCATCGCGACAGACTTCGACCTCGCACCACTCGGAGAGAAAATTGACGACCGTGACGCCGACGCCGTGCAGCCCGCCGGATGTTTGATACGCGCCCTTTTGGAACTTGCCGCCGAATTTAAGGACCGTCATCACCCCTTCGAGCGTCGAGACGTCGCGGCCGATCTCTTCGGAGAGCTGGGCGTGACGCTCGACGGGGATGCCGCGGCCGTCGTCTTCGACCGTGACCGAGCCATCGACATTGATCGAGACGTTTATCGTGGTGGCATGGCCAGCCATGGCTTCGTCGATCGAGTTGTCGACCACTTCATAGACAAGATGGTGCAGGCCGCGGATTGTCGTGTCGCCGATGTACATGCTCGGCCGCTCGCGGACGTGTTCGAGGTCGCTGAGGTGCTCGAGATCGGCGGCCGTATAGCTGCCCGCAGGGCGAGAGGCATCTGCTTCGGAATTGACTGCGTTTGGAGAGTTCTCTTCAGACATGACTGTTTTGTTCTGCTCTGGTAGTTGGTATTTCCCGTGCGTTACGTGATGGCTCCCATGCGGAAGCGGAGGCCGCGGAGGTTGGTATCGCTTAGCGATTGCGCCAATTCGGCCAGGATGCGGTGCTTCTGGAAGGTGAGTTCTTGCAAGACCGCCGAATTGGCGACCGTGATTTCAAGCTGGCCGCGACGAATCTGGCCGACGCGAGTGAACCGGGTGAGTGCTTCTCCGGCGGCAGCTTGCCAGGCAGCCTGGAGATTGCACGAGGCTTGGATTCGCCCGTACCCGCGGGCCGTGATCAATTCGGCAAGAACATCGCCGATTTTCTTGGGCCGCCGCGCGTAAAACCGGCGCTGCTCGCGTTGGCGGCGATGGATGAAATCGGTGTTGTCGTCTTCGGTTGGTCGCAACAAGTCGGATGTTAACCCCCCGTTGGTTGTAAAGCATTTCGATCAACCAACAAATCAATTCGGCATGGCCGCCGACGCGAACCGTTTTCCATGCGCGATAGGACGCTTTAGCGCTCCCGCGCCAGCGGCATGATCACGTAGCCGTAGCCATCGTCGGTGGTGTAAACCGCGGCCGCATCGCCGTCCTGCAGGTCGATCGTACACGTTTTTTCAGGGTCCAGCACTTTGAGGAAGTCGATAACGAACCGCGGATCGAGCATGATCGAGATCGGTGGACCGTTGTAAGCGATTGGTAGTTCGACGTGCGATTCGCCCACCTCGGCGGTTTGGCCCGCCATGACGAGTGAACCATTGCCAAAGGTGAAGTCGATGCCGCGACTTTCTTCGCTTGTGACGATTGCCGCCTGGCGTACTGCTGAGTACGTCGGGCCAACGGGGAGGTCGATCTTGAGTGAATTGGCCCGCTGGGGAAATACGTCGCGCCATCGCGGGTAACGGCCTTCCAGTAAGCGCGAGGAGATGGTACAGCGCGGACTGTGTACCAGGACGTCGTTTTGCCGGACGGCGAGCTGCACCTCGCTCGTCTCTTCGGCTAAGGCCCGCTCCAGGAGCTGCATCGCGCGGGTGGGTATGACAATTACGTCGCCCAGGGGTGCGGGCTGGCCGATCGCCTTGGCTGGGCCTTCCATCTTGGCCAGCCGCCGCCCATCGGTGCTAATTGCGGTCAGCATATTATCCTGCCATTCCAATTTGACGCCACCCAACGCATAGCGACTGCTTTCGTTGTCGGCAGCAAAAATCGTGCGGCGAATCAACTCCCTAAACAGCCGTGCTGGAAGCTCGTAGTAGTCTGTTTCGGCAAACTCGGCGATTGATGGGAAATCTTGCGGGTTTGCTGAAGGAAGTTTGTACTCGCTCCGCGCGTCGCGGACTATAATGCCCGTTGCATTGGCTTCCATGCGGAACGTGGCGTCGTTGCTCTCGCGGAGAATGGGGCCGAAGCGGTCGACGGGCAGGATGACCTCGCCGGAAGCCTCGACTTCCAGGCCGCTTACCTCGTAGCGGATGCCGACCTCGAGATCCGTGGCCATGAGCATGGCCTTGTTGGCGGCCACCTCCAGTTTGACTTTCTGCAGAATCGGCTTGGGGCTGCGGGCAGGTGCGACCGCAGCAACTGTTTGAAATGCGTGGAGTAGTTTTTCGCGGTTGCAGATGATCTTCATGGCGAGAAGGATCCTTTCAGACAAGAGAGTTTCTTATTGGGTAACGTGGCGTTGATGGGATTCTTAAGAATTAATGAGTCTTA
>JAKEGR010000395.1 GCA_022615465.1 Planctomycetota bacterium
AGAGTCTCGATAATCGGCAGCGAGGTAAGCGATCCCCCGCCGAGTTCGTTCGAAAGCTTCGCGGATCGCTCGAGCAAGCGGCTGTGGCAGTAGAACACGTCACCGGGGTACGCCTCACGCCCCGGCGGCCGCCGCAACAGCAGTGACAACTGCCGATAGGCGACTGCCTGTTTGCTGAGGTCGTCGTAAACGATCAGGGCGTGGCCACCGCCAAACATGTAGTACTCGGCCATCGCGGTGCCGGAATAAGGCGCCACGTATTGCAGTGGCGCCGGAGCGCTCGCGCCGGCAACGATCACCGTGGTGTAGTCCATCGCTCCGGCTTCACGGAGCTTCTCGATCACGCCCGCGATGGTCGATTCCTTCTGCCCGATGGCCACGTAAAAGCACTTCACGCCGGATTCGCGCTGGTTGATGATCGTATCGAGACCAATGGCTGTCTTGCCTGTTTTGCGATCACCGATGATCAACTCACGCTGGCCGCGACCGATCGGGGTCATGGCGTCGATCGCTTTGATGCCGGTCTGCAACGGCTCCCTCACGGGCTGACGCTCTGCCACGCCGGTGGCGATGATTTCCAGGGGGCGACGCTGCTTCGTGACGATGGGGCCTTTGCCATCGAGCGGATTGCCAAGTGGATCGACCACGCGGCCCAGCAGTTCGTCGCCCACCGGTACACTCAGCAATCGGCCCGTGCTGCGGACTTCGTCTCCCTCGGCAATGTCGAGGTAATCGCCGAGAATGATGATGCCGACCGAATTCTCTTCCAGATTAAACGCCAGGCCAATGGTCCCGTTGGCGAATTCGACCATCTCGCCCGACATGACCCCGGAGAGGCCATACACGCGGGCGATGCCGTCGCCCACTTCCAGCACGCGGCCCACCTCGCGGACATCGATCTGCGCCGCAAACTGTTCGATTTCCTGCTGAATGACTGCCGCGATTTCGTCGCTATTAAACTTCATCGCTTTGCTCCGCGAATGCGAACCTCTGATGCGTTCTATGATTTGTTACAGTTGATGGGAATGGGGGGCCTTGCAAAGCCGAGCCGTTGGCGGCGGCGCTTGCTGCCCCAAGCACTCACTCCGAAACGAGCATAAATCGCTCCGGTTGCGTCTCAATGATTTCCGTGGCACGGTCGACGATGTTCCGCCGGGCGTGCTCCAAACGTGTGTGGACCGAGGCGTCGAACACCCGATCACCAACTTGCACGATAATGCCGCCGATCAAGGCGGGATCGACCGTAATGTGCAGCACCGGTTCCCTTCCGAGCGTCTTGCGCAAGTGCTCCTGAAGATCGCTCTGCAAGGCAGATCCCAACTCCTTCGCTACACGGACATGCACATCGGTCAGCCCCCTCTGCTGGGCGTAAAGTTGTTTCGCGAGTTTCAAAATCGGTCGCAGCAATCCCAGCCGCCCATGTTTCGACACCACCTTGAGAAAATTGAGCATCTCTTTGGATGCCTGCCTGCCCAATACGCGGTCAATCACGCCTTCCTTGTGCTCGTGTGAGACAAGCCCCGAGCGAAATACCTGTTCGAATCGCGGAAACCTTGTCAGTACGTCGGTTACGAACGACTCCAGCTCGTCGACCAGGCTGCCCGTATCAGCCGCCTTGTTGGCGACGCCCATAAACGCCTGGGCGTACACGCGCGCGATCTGCTCCTCCGTGACATCCATCACGGTCTCGTGTCGCGGCTGCACTTGTTCCGGCTTGGGCATCTCGATCGTTCGGCCTAATTCTTGCTGGGAACGGCTACCGCCAGCCTATCCATCGCGTTCCGCACGAGTGTCGCTTGTTCGTCGGCCGTAAGCTTTTCGCGGACCACCTTTTTTGCCAAATCAATTGCCACGTTGGCGCTTGCCACGGCAAGCTGCTGGATCGCGCCGTCTTTGGCTTTGTCAATCTCGCGAAGCGCCCGGTTGCGTTCGTCGTCGGCCGCCTTGCGCGCCTCGGCCACGATGCGATTTTTTGTTGTCTCCGCATCGCGGCGTGCTTCCTCCAACAGCCCGCGAACTTCACCGGCTACGGCCGCCAGCTTCGTTTCATGTTCTGCCAGCAACTGCCTCGCTTCCTCGTTTTTCGCCGCCGCCGCCGAGATGTTGTCGGTAATGCTCCGCTCGCGGGCATCCAGGGCCGCGGCAATCTGAGGCCAGGCGAATATGTGCAGAATGAAGAACAGCAGCAGGAAAATGACTGCTGTCCACACGGCCAGGTCAGGATCGAATGCCAACGGATTTGGCTTGCCGTCGGCTTCCGCATGCTGGGTGGTCTTGGGTGCCGCCGCGCCATGCTCCTGAGCAAGTGAGCACGGCGCCAACAACAGCGCAAGACAAACCAGCGCGGTAAGAAACACACCCACCAATCGGATAGAACTACTCATCATTCGTCTTCAATCGCGAGGGTCCGGGTTTATCTCCGGCCGATCAACCTGGCCAGTTGAACAACATGCAAACAATCAGCGCGAAGAATGTAGCACCTTCGATCAGTGCCGCCGAAATAATCATCGCCGTCTGGATATTTCCAGCCGCTTCCGGTTGGCGCGACATGCCTTCGACGGCCTGGCCGCCAATTCGGCCGATGCCGAGCGCGGCGCCGATGATCACCAGGCCAGCGCCAAATGCCGGGCCGAAGTTCATGCCGAAGCCACCGCCAGCCTGGCCTTGGGCCATGACCGGTGAGGCCGTCACCAGGACGGCCATGCAAATCAAGCAGATGCGAACTACATTCAACATTGGATTCTCTCCTAAAACGTTTCCCAAACAAAGGAAGTTTGAAATATGCCTTTCGTGAGCCACTTGCCCCCTTGGCATCAGTGGGGATGCACGGCCATTCCAATAAACAGTGCCGACAAAAACGCGAATATGAAAGCTTGCAAGAACGCCACGAACAATTCCAACATGCTAAGCCCCACGGCCCCCAGCACGCTCGCCGGTGCGACCGCGTACCACCACGACGACGAAGCGCTCGCGGCAATGAACGCGACGATCACCGCAAGCACGACATGACCGGCCATCATATTGGCCAAGAGACGCACAGCCAACACGCCATGTTTGATGAGCAACCCGACGATCTCGATAAGAAAAATCATCGGCAGCAGAGTCAGCTTCAGCACCGGCTCGAAATTGACGCCGCCCAGCTTCAACGACAGGTCCATGCGTGGTACTTGGGCTTTCCAGAACCCCCAACCGCCAAGTTTCATCATGCCCGAAGCGATCACCACCAGGAAGGTGATCAAGGCCAGCGCGCCAGTCACTGCCAGCGAGCCTGTCGGCGAGCCCATCCAGGGAATCAAACCAAACAGGTTGCAGCCTAGCACGAAGAAGAAAATCGTCCAGATATACGGCACAAAGCGGTCGGCATCGTGATGGCCAATGCATGGTCGCGCGACGTTATCGCGGAAAAACACGAGCATTGCCTCGAAGAAATTCCAGAGTCGGCCGCGGGGCACCGCCCCACCGCGTATGACTCGGGCCAGGCCGACAAAAAAAACGCAGAGCAGAATCGCCGTGATCAGTTCGATCACCATAAATTTGGTGATCTTCAAATCCAAGGGCAAAATGGTGCGATCGATCAGGGCGTTGCCCGTGTTGACTATAAAAACTGGTTCATCAGGAGCCAGCGGCTGCGGAATCTCGACCAGCCCATGCGATTCCTTGCCCGTCATGAATCGCGGCAAGTGGAACTCGGTCGAGTCCTCCACATGGCGGAACAACTCGTTCGGGTCGAGCGGGTTTGCAGGATGGGACGCCATTCCGGTTGATCAAGAAAGGGATGAATTCAATTCCGACGAATCACTTTTCAGCCGCTTGACCGCGAGCATTGTGCCGACTGTCAAAGTCACCAAGTAAAACGCGAGCAAGTAACCAACAAACGCCAGGTGTTGGCGGCCGCTCTCACCTTCCATTGCCATCAGACAAACCAACGCGAGCGGCGGCATCATCCGAATACCCATGCCGAGAACCAATCCCGCCAAGGCAAAATTGGGAGGAAGCCTGAGATGCCCGAGCGATTCTGAAGCGAACGAGGCAACAAGACAAATCGTGGCGGCAACCAGCAATCCGGAGGTCGATCTGCTGCCTGAGCTGCCGACAGCGACAGGCATGAGCAGCAGCGCAACCGCCCCCACACAGCCGACAAGCCAGATTGCCGAATGGAGAAAGCCAGGCTTCTTAACCAGCGTGCTTGTCGGCTCGCCCATCGTGTATCAGTCCATGAACTTCCCGCCAGCACGGCCACATACTGGCCATCTAGCGACGACGATTTTCTGAGCGGAGCATGTGCAGCAAATGCATCACTCCGGCAATGCCACCGACCGCAAAACCAACTAGCATGAACAAAACAACCGTTCCCAGCCGTTCATCGAGCCAGTAGCCAACCAAGCCAGGCACGACCATCTCCAGGGACACGACCATAACGCGCGCCGCCCACTCGTACGCTTTGGCTAGTGGGGAACGGTCATCTAAAGGGAGTGTCACCTGTGCGGCACGAGGCTCACGGGTAAGGCGAGACGTCCAACGGCAAGGACGACTCGCAAGGCTTTTCCGTGAAACGACTTATGACAAGGAACTCGGGTTCTCGAACGCCCGGTAAAGCCCGCCAAGTCGTCCACGACGCGGACAATCTATCGCACTTTGGATAGCAGTGTCAACGGCTGGGCAACGTGATTTGTGCCTTTTTCGTGGTGTGTCTCCGTTGCCTCCCCACGCCACTTCTCCTCTATCAGGTAAGTCCCATCCGCGGTGACCAGGCTCTGCTCGCTGGCCTTGGTGGTTGGTCCCGACTGACCGTTGGAGTCCTCCCTGAAAACGATTCAATCTGGACCGTAAGTTCCTATGGCAGCTTGAGTTGCGTTGTTATCACGCAGCATTTTCAATCGTCGTTTCATTGCAAATTTCCAACTTTTGGATTAGCATGAGAGAGGAGGTTGAGGTGGTTCTTACCAGCCGCGATGGCTGGTCGCCACTACTCGCAGTTGCTAACGATTTAGCTCGGCGAGGGTGTATCCGTTCATGGATGAGTTTGCCCGTCCGATGGCACGATGTGCCGAGTGACTCAATCCCGCGGTGTTCAGCCCTCATGACAGCCTCCTCGCTTCAAAACCATACGGCCAAAGATCTTGCACAAATCGCGAAATCGCAGGGCGTGGTCGGCTGGCACACGATGCGAAAAGACCAGTTAATTCGCGCCCTGGTGAGTCGCGCCAAACGCAAGCAACGTAAGCAGGCCGCCTCGCGGCATGGTCGCTCGCGTAAGCCAGTCGGGCTTGGCGCGAATTCGGAGGTCTTAGAGCGGCTGAGAGAGTTGCGGGCGAAACTTGAAGTTGGCAAAAACCTTAGTGCTGTCTGCGGGAATGAATCGCGTGCCATCGAAACCGACCGTTTGGTTGTCATGGTGCGCGATCCGTATTGGCTCCAAGCTTATTGGGAACTGGCTCCCCGGAATGTCGAACGCGCCCAAGCCGCCCTGGGCCAGAATTGGCACACGGCCCGTCCTGTCCTGCGGTTGTTTCGTGTGGACAGCGATGGTATGGGGCTGCCCGAACGGGATATCGCCATCCACGGTGGCGTCAGTCATTGGTATATCGACGTCACGGATCCCCCCAACGAGTTCCGGTTGGAAATCGGTTATCTAGGCGCCGCGGGGCAGTTCTATTGTCTGGCCCGGAGTAATTCGGTCACCACGCCTCCTGCCGGCACGAGTGATTCGGTCGATGAGAACTGGGTCGATGTCGACGAGAACGCCGATCGAATCTTCGCGATGAGCGGCGGCTATAAACCGCAGGGCACCAGCCTCGAACTCCAAGAACTGCTTGAAGAGCGGTTGAGGCGTCCGATGGGGACGCCGATGGAAACGCGGTTTGGTAGCGGGGCTGCACGCGTGTTGACCAACCTGCCCGAATTGCCCCTGGCCATCGATGCCGAACTGCTGGTGTTCGGCTTCACGCATCCCCATGCTCATCTGACGTTGCAGGGCGAGCCGCTGCCGGTTCGGCCGGATGGGAGCTTCACGGCACGGATGAGCCTGTCCGATCGCCGGCAGGTGATCCCCGTGGTGGCAAGTTCGCCCGATGGCGTTGAGCAGCAGACGATTATTCTCGCGATCGAGCGGAATACGAAGGTGCTCGAACGCGTGGTTCGCAACCCGGGCACATGATTGCGTTGCCGGATGGCCAGCCGTTCCGCCGTTCCGAATGCGCGAGTTCCGCTGTTTTCTATTCTTTCCCGGTGCCGTACAATTTCCTGGGTGTCGTCGGCACTGCCAGCAGGTGCCCGCGGGCGATCGCGTTTACGCCAGAGCGTTGATTACGGCAATGGGCTGTTTGTTCCGACGCCAACGCCGCTGGCATTCCTAGCCGTCGTTTTTCGGATTTCAAGTCACGTGCAATTAGATATCGACCCCATTCTTCTGGGATGGCAGTATCGGCCGGACGAAGTGACCGTTCGAATCATCGAGGGCGATGAGGGGCGGCGGAAGGTGCAGCTTCGGCTGGACCTTGGGGTGTTGCAAATGGAATTCGACGGTCGACCGGACGGTCGCCGAATCCACGGATGCGAATCATGGCTTGAATATCATCAACTCCGCCAAGGCGGGCATGATGCGGAAAATCCCGACGGCGCTCCCTACCTGCTTGAGCCGGAGGACTGCGCGGAACTGCTCCGCGAGGGGGTACAGTATTACCACCGCTACGTAAGTTTTTGGCATCTTCAGTGCTATGAGCTTTGTGCTCGCGACACGGAACGTAACCTGCGGCTATTTGCCTTTGTTCGAGATCATGCCCGTCACGATCGAGACAAGATGCGGTTTGATCAATGGCGTCCCTACGTCACCATGATGCATGCGTGTGCTGTTGCCACACCGCTCGTGCAGCTCGAGCAGTGGGATGCGGCTGTGGGGGTGATCGATGCCGGTATTCGCGGCATTGAACGCTTTTTGGAGGAGTATGATCAAGTGAGCAAAGCACCGCAGGTTGGGGAGCTTGCATTCCTTCGTCGTTGGAAGAACGAGATTTTGACAAAGCCCCGGGGCCATCTCGATGAGTCCGCTTCCGCGGAAACCACGCAGCCGATCGATAGAATCGCCGGACTTCACGGAGAAATCAAGCGGGCAATTCAAGAAGAACGCTACGAAGACGCATCCCGCTTGCGCGATGACCTGCGACGAATCAGTGCCCCGCCAAGCGACGGATAACAGCCCCCTGTCTTCGTCGTTGTGTTCTTGCTAGCCTACTTGTCCCTGTGAGCGATCGACCGATGCTCAAAATGTCGAACGAGGAGCAATATCCCATGGTGGAGCTTTCGGCTGCTGTCGAGGAGAAGCGAGAACGATTCCTCAAGATGCTCTCCACGTATGGCAGTTGCGCCGTGGCCTACTCTGGCGGTGTCGATAGCGCGGTGGTGGCAAAAGCGGCGTACCTGGCCCTGGGAGAAAAGGCCATTGCCGTGACAGGTGCGAGTGCTGCCTTGGCTGAAGCGGAACTCCGCCAGGCGTGTGAGTTGGCGGAGTTCATCGGCATTCGTCATGCCATTATTACCACGGAGGAACTGACGAACCCTGGTTATGTCGCCAATGCGCCTGACCGATGCTACCACTGCAAATCAGAACTTTACGATCAATTGCAGGTATTTGCCCGGGAGCATGACCTCGCGGTGATTGTGAATGGTACCAATGCCGACGACATGCACGATTATCGCCCGGGCCTGCATGCCGCTGACGAATCGGGCGTACGCAGCCCGCTGGCTGAATGTGGTTTGACCAAGGCGGAACTCCGGCAGATTGCGGCGGCCTGGCAGTTGCCGGTTGCCGATAAGCCCGCCACGCCATGCTTGTCCAGCCGTATCGCGTTTGGTCAGCAAGTGACGCCGGAACGATTACGGATGATTGAGCAGGCGGAGCAAGTCCTGCGAAACTTGGGCCTGCGCGAACTTCGCGTCCGATATCACGAAGGAGACATGGCTCGCATCGAAGTTCCAATCGGCCAGATTCCCATGCTTTGTGATGCGGAACCGCGCACGCTGGTGGTCGAAGAACTGAGGCGAATCGGCTTCAAGTTTATCACCCTCGACCTGGCCGGCTTCCGATCCGGTGGCTTTGTGCAGCTTGGTCCGGAAGAAGAATTGCGGCGGTTCTCTTGAGCCGATGTACGGTGCCGTCTGCCACGGCAATCGCCTGGCGCACCGGACGCCCGACGGGACGATAGCGAGCCTGCCGTGCCGAGTTACTGGTTCGCCCAATTGCCATACCAATGGTTGTAATACGCCGACGGCGTTGTTTTCATCGCCGGCACGGGCTTCAGGTATGCGTTGTCGATTGTGCCACCGACGAATCCCGCGCCCGGAAAACGTGTTTCGCCGATTTTGCCTTGCATTTTCCGCTGTTGAAGGTAGGAAGACTGCATTCGCTCGGCGGCCTGTCGGCGCTCTTGCTCCGGCCGTACGTACGCCTGGTAATTAGTGCCTCCCATCGTCCCAGGGCGGCCCATGTTGATATACGGACTTACGGCCGTGTTGTGGTAGAAATACTTGTCGTACAAGTAACGGCTGCTGCTTTGCGTTCCCAACTGGCCGCTGTATTTTTGAATGTTCTTTTGGTAGTATTGGCCGTAGCTCTGCGGCATCTGGGCTGACATTTCCGTCGTGCCAGAGAGCATCGAGAGAACGACAACCGGCATTGCCAGAAACTTCGTTCGCGAGGTTCTGCTCATGCGGATGCACTCGTTAGGGCGTTGATGGGGTGGCATTGGAAGCTGACTCGTCCGCCGTGGCCGGGCGTCCCTCGAAACGATCCATCACCTCGCGCCAGTCGGTGACAATAACACCATCACTTGTCAGGGCTACCCGAACCGCCTCATCTTCCATGAGCCGTGTTTCCCAGACCCGCTGCTGCCAGTCGGGCGCGATCCGCTTGAGAGCCTCGGATTCCACTACGGGATTGATGGCAATTTGCGTCAATCCAGGCGGCAATTCGTGAAGCATCGTGAGAAACGCCTGCTTCTTCACCTCGTAACTCTCTGCCGGCGGCAGCATCCGCAGGTCATCGACCTTTGGCAGCGGATAATCGCTCAGAAGCTGAATGATGTTGTCCGGCAATGGGAAGCCAGCCTGCTGGAATTTCACCACCTGTTCCGGGGTGAGTTCCACGACCACTGCTGGAATCCATTGCTGCCGTGCGACTCGCAGATACACTTCGATCAAATCCGGGCGAATTACCAGCAAGCCCTGGTGGGTTGTGAAATGCGTTGGCCGCATGCCTTGAGACCTGGCGAAGTCAATCTGCGCCATCAGTTCGCGCTCGACGTCGTCGGCCGTGGCGTTGACCATCACTTGCGTCGGTGAACGCCACAAGAAGCGATCAGGGTCCAGGAGCGATGCCACTTGGTCGTCGGCCGCCACGGGCCGCCAGCGGTAGCTGGGCCATTCGCTGCTGATTGTGAGCGACAGGCCCACGTCGGTGTCTGGATGTTCTCCGCACCATTGTGCCGCGTCTGTAAACCAGGGGCAGGGGGCCATCGCGCTGGCCGATCGCACCAGGCCCTGTTGCAGCAACTGCGTGCCCGCCGCGTTCGTTTCGTAGCACATGCCCAACTCCTGGACATGCAGCAGGACTACTTTGCTGTTGGGGGGAAAGCCCAGCCGTTCCGCCCACGTGTCGGCAAGAACCTCACGAACTGGAACCGCGGCGAGTGTTGCCATGCAGAACAGTACGGCAATGAGAGCGCGGTGCGCAGGACGCCAATCGATGGAAAATATCGGTTCAGGAAGGGAATTAGGCACCATCCGAACGTCTCCAGACCTTACGGGAGGGAGTGTGTGTATTTTCGACCAACTCCGCCCGGTCTATCGTGACGGAGCCAGACGAACGCCGCAAATGACCTCACTTGGAAATGCGTCCCTTAATTGTAGGTTGCTGAAAGCCAACGTACAGGGAATTCCAGCTCGCCAAACACGGGGGGCGTACTCATTTTCCCATGCGAAAATGCAGACAGAATCGCTATCCCGGGCGCTTTTTGGGGCGGCTGCCAATTTTAACGGTGCGGGAAACTCTGCGATTTGTCGCGGCCGAACTAAATTCCGTTTACGTTTCGGGCCGACACCCATTCAGTAGCGGAGAATAGTCGAAGTTCCCCTCACCTGTCCGATCCAGCGCGTTTTGACGCTGCCCGCCCGGGATCGGCCCCACCACCTCACGCCAAAGGGTCTGTGCCAATGTCAATCGCCTTTCTAATTACCGCTGTACCGTGTTTCCGTCGCTGCCTGAAATTCGCCAGCTTGCTGTTGCTATGTGGTCTGGTTGCGCTCCTCTCCGTAGCGAACGCCAGTGAGAACAGATCATTGTCGACTTCCGAGCCAGTCGCGACGTCAGCAACCTGGGAGGATGGTCTGACGCCCGCGGTCACGCCGATCAACTTCACCGACGAAGTGGTGGAGGAAGAAGGTGCCGAAGCGGCCTCTAGTGATTGCTCCAACTGCAATTCCTGCTGCCAGAGTGGCTGTGAGTGCTGCAACCCGCCGCTGCTTAAATGCTTGGATAATTGGTTTGCGGAAACGCCTTGTGGATTCGATTCCTTCATCAGCCCGATGACGAATCCGACGTTTTTCGAGGATCCGCGTACCCTGTCGGAGGCACGCTTGATTTTCCTCAACCACAAAGTGCCGGGAGCGCTCGGTGGCGGCGACATCCAGCTTTATGCGATGCATGTTCGGGCCGCGCTCAGCGATCGCCTGTCGTTGATTGCCACCAAGGATGGGTACATTGTTTCATCGAATCCTAACGTCGGCGATGGCTGGGCCGATGTCAGCGTCGGCTTGAAATACAATTTGATGGCCAATTACTGCGAACAACGCCTGCTGAGCGTTGGTGCCACCTATGAAATGGCAGTCGGCAGTCAACGGGCGTTGCAAGGTAACGGCGACGGAACGTTCCATTTGTTCCTTAGCGGTGGCGCCGAGTTGTTCCAGAACAGTCACTGGATCAGCGGCAGCGGCTTGGTGTTGCCGACCGATGGCGATGCTGAAAGTGATCTGTTCTACTGGTCGAACCACTTCGATTACTACTTAGGACGGTGCTGGTACGCCCTGACCGAGTTCAACTGGTACCACTGGATGGAATCTGGAGCGAACGGCATCCCGGGTGTTGAAGGCGGTGATTTGTTCAACTTAGGATCCACCGGCGTGGCGGGCAACGATATCGTCACGGGCGCCTTCGGCCTCAAGTACAAACCGAATCGTTGCACGGAAGTCGGTCTGGCTTGGGAAGTGCCGCTCACGGATCGACAAGACGTGCTGGAGAACCGGTTGACAGCCGATTGGATCATCCGGTTCTAGGTTTCGCCAGCAGATCCAGCGATTTTCAGGGAAAGCCCTTCGGCGAGAACGTCGAAGGGCTTTCTCGTTATGCGCACACAAAGCAACGATGGGGGACCAGGTCGGGTTGTCCACACCGCGCCGATCTCAACGCGGCTTGATCCCCAATTGCTCTTCCCAGATTCGGAAGACATCCGCAGGGCTTGTCGTTACTCCCGACATCACTCGGTCGCCCAAAATCTGGATCGGCAGCCCGAAATCGCCTTGTTCGCTGTGTTGCTTCTGCAACGCCGCAAACAACTCCACATTATTGCTGATCTTCTTTTTCAACTCGTCACTATAGGACAGCGCACGAAGCCGCTCACGGTCAACGCTCCGATAAGCCTTGGCAGTGACCTCTTCGATAGGCGGTGCCTTTTCTTCGTCGGCCATTAACCAATCATGAAATTCGCTGAAGGCCGCTGGCTCGACGGCTGCCACGGCCATGGCGAAGCGGGCCAGGGTGCATGAGCCGTGATGCGATGCGCTCAGGCTCGTCACGTACTTGTTGCAACTCGCCTCGAGCGGCACGGGCAGCACGACAATCGCCAATTGATCGCCATATTTTTCGCGAGCTTGTTGCACAATTCGGTGCATTTGGCGGCAATGAAGGCAGTCGTAGGACAGGAGTTCGACCAGGATGTAGGGCGCATCCGGCGAGCCCAAAATAGGCTGCCTGGTTACGTCGAGCGTGAGCTTGCCATTGAGCAGTTGAACGACTCTTCCCGGTGATTGCTCGGCAGTCTTCACGTCCGCGGTCGATTCGCCGCTCGCCCCGCCCGCACTGGCCGAGTGCGATGAGACGGCAGTTCCCTGCGGTGCTTCACCGCTGTTTTCCCGGTCCAAGTTCGCCGGATTGCGGCCCCCGTTACCAACATCTGCCTCTCTCGGTTCAGCCTCATTCGGATCCGCTGACGAAGGCGTCGGTGAATCCTTGGTCACTGGCTTGGACGAGACCCGCAGGGCTGTATGGGGCTGAGCCATCGACTCACCAGGACTTGCCTGGGCGATCGATTCCTCGGCGGCTGAGTGGCCGATGTTGATCGGCTGGTCCAGGGCAACCGTTTCCACGGTGTACGTTTGGGTCGGGAACAATATCTGCCCGCCAATGAGCACCGCCAAAATCGCCGCTGCGCCGCTGAGCGCTACGTTTAACAGTGGAACTCCGTCACGAACGGCCGCCACGGTTTGTTGCGAACGGGGAACCGTTGGCAACACCGTCCTCAAGGCCGCCAGGCTGGAAGCTGAAATACGGGCCGGACGGGTGTCACGCAGCCATCGGATCGTGCTCCATAACACCAGGATGGCGAGGGCGATGCCGCACCCATGAACGGCCATGCACGCGACACAGATGCTCCCAATCACGGCTACCTGCAGCATCGCAAACCAAATCGCTGCCCCTCCCGCGACGGCTGATAGCAAGACCACTAAGGTGTTGAGCCAGCGGCTGGCGGGCAAGTTCGTCCAGCCAAGGAGAACGCTCAGTCCAGCCAGCGAGGCATAACATGCCAGGCCGCCGATCGCAACCGGCAGAGACAGCCAGCGTGACCACGGGCTATTGTGGACGGCATCACAATCGAACAGGCCGGTGCCGGCGCAACCGGCTATCGGGAGATGCCCGATCGAGGTCCATGTCAAATAGGCCGAGAGACCAAAAGCGATCCATGCCAGCACGCGTACCGCCCAGCGAACCCGTGGGCGAAACAGCGGCTGTTCGTGAAGTGCGGGATGACTCATCGAATC
>JAKEGR010000396.1 GCA_022615465.1 Planctomycetota bacterium
GAAGTCTCCTTCGTCGATGAGCAGGACCAATCGCCGTGCGGAGGCACGAACCTCGGGATCAAAACTCCCGGCCGCTTCTAGCAACCGTGGGCGAGCTGGGGTTCCTGCGTTCAACAAATGCTTGGCCGCAGCCTGCCGCATGTCGTACGATTCGTGTGCCAGTTCGTCGACCCCGCGCTGGATTTCTGTGTTGCTTGAAGCCCGTAGTTCATCCGTGTCAAGTTCTTCGCGGCTTTCCCGGGCGCCCGTTTTGCCGATGCTAGCCGGGGAGGGCGTTGCTGGCTCGGCCGCTTGTAGGAACGAACTGGCGACACACGACGCGATGGCCAGTGACGCCGACAGCAACGCCGCAAGACGCGCAAGGGCAAAACGCGTTGATCGATCTGGGGGCGGAAAACGGCCCGATTTTGTCCTTGGAACCCGGAAAAATCGAGGCAATTTGCGATCCGAGTTGGGCAAACACCGAGCAGCCGGGTTTGTTGTGCCAGGTAGAGCGAGCATCGGATGCCTGAAGTCGTCAGGGAAAATGAAGATGGTACTGCTTCTGCTCCTAATCCTACGACGCTGCCAGCCGCCTTGCCACCGTTTCCACGGGCGAACCGGCATCCCGGCGCCTCAATTCCGACGAACTCAACAGCTTCCGGGCGGCAGGGGAGGTGAAGAACCCCCCACTTCTTTTTCCAGCATCGCTTGTGTACTGGTGTTCCGTCCGGTAGAATGACAATATCTTGGGATTTGTGGCCGCTTGCAGCCGAAACTGCTAAAGAGCCAACGCTGCGAAATATGGTTTCTTAGTTTGTGAGAAACGGGACGCGCGTTCTTTTTGGCTGAATCGACGCATCAAGCCGCAGGTTCCGAATGATCGGGCCTGCGGTTTTTTTGTGCTCTCGGTTGTTGCCGGACCAAGAGTTGATCATGCCCGGTCTGGCGTGGTGGAAACCGTGGCCTCGGACCAACGAGTCTCGCAGTGGAGAAATCTCCTCCGTTTTTCGGAGGGGCGGGAAATGAGAAATATTGAAATGAACAAACCAACCCAAAAAGAATCGCGGACGGAGTTGATCGGACTTAACTGTCGACCACCGGAGTTTTCAACGCTTAGCGTCCACGCCGGCGAATCGCGGCAGAAGGCCGGCGATTCGATCACGGATCCGATTTTTTGTGCGTCGACGTATACGTTCGCCAATACGCAAGCATTGATCGACTTCGTTGAGGAGCAGCAGCCACGCGAGGAGTACGGCCGCTATGGCAACCCGGGCGAGCGAGTGGCCGAGCGGAAACTGGCTGCCCTCGAGGCAGGCGAAGCAGCTTTGTTGTTTGCCAGCGGCATGGCGGCGATCGTTGGTCTGCTGATGGCCAAGCTCAGCGGCGGTGATGAAGTGATCTTTTTCGATGAGTGTTACCATCGGAGCCGTGAGTTTTGTGCAAAACATCTGTCGCGTTTTGGCGTGAAAACCATTCAAGTGCCGGCCTGCGACTACGATGCGATGGAAGCCGCCATCACCCCGCGGACCAAGATGCTCATCAGCGAGTCGCCCACCAATCCGCATCTGAGCATTGTCGATATGGACCGCTTTGCTGGAATCGGGTCTCGACATGGCGTGGAGACGCTCATCGATGCCACGCTGGCGACGCCCTACAACCTGCGACCGATCGAGGCGGGCGTCGATTATGTGCTCCATTCGGTGACGAAATACCTGGCCGGCCACAACGACTTGCTGGCCGGCGTGGTCATTGGTTCGGCTGAGAAGCTCGATCCGGTTCGGAATTTGCGGGGCATTATGGGCATGGTGAATAGCCCGCACAATTGCTACTTGCTGCTTCGCGGACTCAAGACGTTTGAGTTGCGGATGCAGCGTCACAACGAGAACGGGCAGCGCGTGGCCGAGTTTCTGGAAAGCCATCCGAGGGTCGAAAGAGTGTATTATCCCGGCCTCAAGTCGCATGTTCATCATGAGATTGCGCGGAAGCAGATGCGCGGTTTCGGCGGGTTGGTGACGTTCCTGGTGAAGGATGCGGATTGGCGCGCGACGGCCGATATTGTTGATGCGGTGCGAATTCCTCGGATTGCACCGAGCTTGGGTGGTGTTGAATCGCTGATCGAACAACCCATCGTGATGAGCTATCATCAGTACACGCTCGAACAACGCCGTGGATTTGGCATCCCCGACAACATGATTCGGTTGGCATGTGGCATCGAGAACCCAGACGATCTTGTGGCCGACCTGGCCCAGGCACTCGACGCGACGGCATAGTGCCATCACCCGGCCGTAATTCTCCGCGACTGGGAAGTGCTGCCGGCGGTCTGGGCCTTGATCTGAACGCGAATCTTGGTTTTTCCCTGTCGGACATGACTTCTTGTGAATCAACGGATCGATGTTCGCTGGCCCCGTGGTATGTGGGCAGCATGGTGGCGGCCGTCGCCATCGGCTGGCTCTCCGCCAGGCTAAACCTCGCTGGTCTCGCGCCGGTCGGCATTTTGCCGCTGGGTATCGGCATCGCTCTTGGTGCCGCGATTAGTGGGTTGGCGGCGGCCATGCGGGTGACGTGTCGTGCTCGACTGGTTGTCGGCACGCTGGTCTTTTCGCTCGTGACCGTAGCGGCCGAGCATACTTGGCTTTATCGTGATTTCCGTCGACAATGGCATGCGGCGCGCACGAACGAGCCGCAGGTCGCCCTGTTTCGCCCAGAAATACCTTGGACGCCGAGCGAATACATGGCCCGCGAATTGTCTCCCGGCACCACCGTGCTGTGGGCAGCCGATGCCGCGCTGATCGCTGGCGCGGCCATCGGATCGGTTCTTGTTTGGCAGCGCGCGTACAGATAGATTTGGCATGGCTGCTGTCACAAGTTACCCCGAGCTTCGTACCCCCGAGCACTCCTTCCATGTCCATCCTTGGCATTGGCACCGATATCGTAGAATGCTTGCGGATTGCGCAGATGATCGAGCGGCACGGTGAGCTGTTTATCACGCGAGTCTACACCGACGATGAGATCCATTATTGCAGTGCCCGCAAGGCGGCAACGCAACATTTTGCGGGACGCTGGGCAGCGAAAGAAGCCGTTCTGAAAGCACTGGGCACCGGTTGGCGGCGCGGCATCGGTTGGCGCGACATCGAGATCTGTAACGACCGCAGCGGTGCGCCAAGCATTATCCTCCGTGGCGGCGCGCGGGACGTCATGGAACAGGCCGGCATCCAGAAGATCCATATCACGATCTCGCACTGCCGCAGCCATGCCGTGGCAACGGCGATTGCCGAAGGAGAAGGATGAATTGGAGAATATCATGCGACATTTCTCTTTGGTGTTTGCGTGGGCGACCTTCTTGCACACGCTTCCGCTGTTCGCAGGGGAGTTGGTGTCGCCGAGCGAGAAAGTGCCGAAAGCCTTTGAAATGCCGTTTGTGGCATCGACGCCGGCTGAAGCGAGAAAGTGGCAGGAGCAGGCGCGCGCGAAATTGCTGGAACTCGTAGCCGTGCAGGCACCGCGTCGTTCGGCGCAAGAAATACCTCCGGACTTTCAAGTTGTCTCCGCCGAGGATCGTGGCGAATACACGTTGCAGCATGGTTCCTTTTGCGGCAACGACGGCAACCGTCGGCCGTGTTTGGTGGCGATTCCCCGAGGCGAGGAAAAGCTTCCAGCAATGCTTTGTTTGCACGGCCACGGCGGTTCGGCCGAGATGGTGTTCGATCCGAAGTCGATCTATCGCGGCTTTGCCGACCATTTCGCCCGGGGCGGATACGTTGTAATCGCGCCGACCTTGGAACATCGCGAATATGCCGCGACAGCTTTGTGGGATTTGATGCGCTGCGTGGATATTCTCACTCAGCGGGGGGAGGTTGATGCCCAACGGATCGGCGCGGCGGGGCTTTCCATGGGCGGCGAGTGGACGATGTGGATCGCAGCTTGCGATGAGCGGATCAAGGCGGCCGTGGTCAGCGGCTGGATGTGTACGACCGCAGGCGTTTTTGCCGTGCCCAACTGTCCGTGCTGGGAACTGCCCGGCTTCGTGCCAGTGATGGACGTTTGCGAGACGCACCTGCTGATTGCCCCGCGCCCTGTGCTATTTGAGAACGCCGAGGCCGACGAGTCCTTCCCGCTGAAGTATACGTTCGAGGGATTTCAGAGGATTCAACGCGGCTATCGGGTGTTCGGGGCGGAAGCGGCAGTCGCGCAGGATGTGTTCCCTGGCGGACACGCCTGGCACGGTCCCGCCGCCTACGTCTGGATTGACAAGCATCTGGGCGGCAAAGCAGCGTCGCGATATCGAAATGCGCAACAACCGTAGCGGTGCGCCAAGCGTGTTCCGTTCGATTCGCGGTCGTTCCTTTGGTCAATCGACATGGTGCGTACCGTCGGCTGGTGTCCCCCCATGCGGGCCGTGGAGCCATTTCAGGTAGTAAGCCTGGTAGGCGGCGTAGGCGGCCCGTGCCTGCTCCGGCGTGCCACCGAAGTCAGCATCCACGCCGCTCCGGTGCGGGTCCATGAAGGGGAAGTAGCCCCAGTTGACGATGCCGTCGCTGCAACTCGCGGCGAGACGCAGTTTCTGTTCCAGCCACGGTATGGGCGTGAATCGCCACGGGACGCGTTCACTTGCTTCGAGCTTGAGGTACTCGTCCCAGTCCTTCACATCGGCCTCGCCGGTCTCGACATTCAGCCAGAACTGAGCTCCTGCCTCTCGCGTTGCCTTGCCAACTGCCATCCAGAATGGCTCACGTTGTTCGAGCGTGAAGAAGGCAAGATGCTCGCCGCTGTCCTGCAGCATCAACACATCAATGCCGGTTTCTTTCAACGTGACGCGCCACCAGTCGGCGTATTGTTCAGGCGTCAAGTAGACGAATCCTCGGCGGCTCGTATCGTCGAGAAGGAAGAAGGGGGAGATGGTGACAACGGAGCCTGGCGCGAGGCGGTGGCACTGGGCGGTGATTGCTTTCCAGACTCGGCGCCAGTAAGCCGTTTCCTCCGCGTCGCCGGGACGAATCGGATTGATCTCGTAGTTCAAATACCAGCCATGGAACGAGGCGTGACCACCGTATCGCTGGTGCAGATCCCGCGCGGCCCGCGTGACCTTGACGATGACGTCCTCGGAGGTTTCCTTGCCATGCCAGCCGCCTTGGGGCAGGTCGACGATCACCTTCATCCCCCGGGCATCGGCAATGCTGTAAATCGTGTCGATGACATCCTGGCCACCCTCGGTCGGCGGAAACGAGGCAACGTTGAGCAGCCATAGGAGCTTAAAACCCACGTCGCGCTGGGCCTGAATGGCGGCCTCGAATTGCCCGCGGTTCCACTCTGCACAGTCGCGAGGAAGAAACCACAGCGTGCCCTGGATCAGAGGTGCAATCGGAGGCGAAGACACCCCCATCGGCGCGGTGGCATCGTCCGCCGCTGAGGAGAGGGCCATCATCACGCAGGCCAATCCGGCCATCCACCGGATCATCGGAGACATAATCAGGTGGGCATCCAAGGGGGCCTTTGTTTGGTCTGGCAATAGGCAGACGCCGCCTCAACCACTGCGTCACCTCTCGAATCTACTCGGATCCGCCGGCTTTTGATTTGCGGGCTTTTTTGGCCGTCTTAGCGGTGCGGCGCTTTGTTGCTGATTTCTTCGGCGCTGCCGTCGCCTTGACGGCCTTTTTCTTGGCCAACTTGCGTTTCGACGGTCCCGCCGCTGCGCGGGCCGCCAAGAGGCCCAATGCTTCGTCGAGAGTCAACTCCTCTATGGCCGTGCCTTTGGGCAGCGACGCATTGGTTTGGCCATCGGTCACGTACGGCCCGTAACGTCCGTCCAGAAGTTGCACTTTCTGGCCAGTGACGGGCGAAACGTCGAATTCCTTGAGCGGTTCTTTCTTTGTCGCTGTTCGGCCGCGGCCGTGTGTTTTTGGCTGGGCCAGGAGTTCGACGGCTTGTTCGAGCGTCACATCGAGCGGAGAAATATCGGCGGGCAGCGACCTCGTTTCGTCGCCACACTTCACGTAGGGTCCGAACCGGCCATTGTAGGCCATCACGGGCGCGCCCTGGTGGGGATGATTGCCCAGATTGCGCGGCAGTGTCAGTAACTTGATCGCTGCTTCGAGATCAATCTCCTCCGGCATCATTCCCTTGAGGAGCGAAGCATTTTGCGGCTTCTCGTCGTCGTCGGGGGTGCCTCGCTGCACGTAGGGGCCGAAGCGGCCAACTTTCAAGTACACTGGCCTGTCGGTCTCTGGGCAAGTTCCCAGCGGTTCTTCTCCCAGTTTTGCCTGGTCGAGCAGCTTGAGAGCAACCTGCAGGACCACTTCGTCAGGGGGCGTCTCCTCTGGCAGCGATGCCGTTCGATCGCCTTGCTCAATAAACGGTGAATAGCGGCCGACACGGACATATACCGGCTCGCCGCCTTCGGGCGTGCCGATCCAAATGCGGCTGATGTCGCGGGCGTCGATTTCCGCGCTTTTGTTCTCGAGTTGCGGCTTGAGGCCCGGCGAGTCATTGCCGAAGTAAAAATCACTCAGATAGTCAACGTACTGACGCTCGCCGCGGCTGATGGCATCGAGGTCGTCTTCCATCTGGGCCGTGAACTGGTAGTCGACCAAACTGGCTAAGTGCTTTTCGAGTAATTGCACAACTGAGAAAGCGACCCAGGTTGGCACGAGCGCGCCGCCTTTCTTGAACACGTAGTTGCGCGCCTGGATCGTGTCGATAATCGAGGCATACGTGCTCGGCCGGCCGATCCCTTTCTCCTCCAGCGCCTTGGTGAGCGCCGCTTCGCTGTAGCGGCTTGGGGGCTGCGTGGTGTGCTCTTTGGCCGACATATCGACGCACCGCACGGCCTCGCCCACTTCCGCGCTGGGCAATAGTGTTTCCTGGTCGGCCAATTCGGCCTCCGGGTCGTCGCTCCCTTCGACATACGCCCGCAGATAGCCAGGGAAGTCGATTGTTTTGCCACTGACCTGGAAGACACACCCCTCGCCCTCGATGGTGATCGTGATCCGCCGGCCTCGGGCGTCGGCCATCTGGCTGGCGATCGTGCGTTTCCAGATCATTTCAAACAGTTTGTAGTCATCGGTGCCGAGCGCGTCACGCAGTACCTTCGGCAGTTCGAACGGATGGCCGGCCGGCCGGATGGCCTCGTGCGCCTCTTGCGCGTTCTTGACTTTCGACTTGTACACCCGCGGCTCGCGCGAAAGGAAATTTTGGCCGTATTCTTCGGCCACCA
>JAKEGR010000074.1 GCA_022615465.1 Planctomycetota bacterium
CCGTGGATTCGTGGCCGGTTGTCCGAAAAATGGACCAGACCCCGACTTTGCAGTTCTCCTGCAGTAGCACCCGAACAGTTCGCTTTGACTGAGCGCTACTGCCATAATGGAATACAGGTCCAACGACCAGCCAACCCAGCCGATTGGAAACTGCCATGAGTCAAGGCCTTTCTCCCGAAGACGAAATGAGAAGATTGTTGGCCTCGGTCAGCAAGAACGAGGGATCGGATTTGCATCTCAAGGTGGGCTATCCTCCCTATGTGCGCATTGGCGGACATCTGCGCAAGTTGCAGATGCCGCCGATTCCGAACACCGGCTATGTCCATGAGATGATCCGGCCGCTGGTTCCCGACAAGCGTTGGAATGAGTTCGAAACGCACGGATCGCTCGATTTTTCCGCCGCCATCGAGACGGGGGACCGCTTCCGCTTCAATATCTACCGCTCCCAGGGTGATATCCATGTGGCGGCACGGCGTGTGCAATCGCGGATTCTGGACTTTGACGAACTGAACCTGCCCGAAATCTACCGCGAAGTGATCAGCAATACGTTGGAGGGATTGGTTCTGGTATGCGGCGTGACCGGTTGCGGCAAGAGTTCGACGCTGGCGGCCATGGTGGAGTACATCAACACCCACCGCAGCCTGCACATCATCACGATCGAGGATCCGATTGAGTTTGCCTTTCGCGGCAAGAAGAGCATCATCTCGCAGCGCGAAATCGGCTCGGACGTGCCCAATTTCCGCGACGCCCTCCGCGTGGTCGTGCGTCAGGATCCGGATTGCATCTTGATCGGCGAAATGCGCGACCGGGAAACCATGTTGGCCGCGATTCAATCCGCGGAAACGGGCCATCTGGTCATGGGGTCCCTTCATTGCGCCGATACCCAGTTGAGCTTCGCCCGCATCCTGGAATTTTTTGACCGCAGCGAACACACCTTTATTCGTTCGTCGCTGGCCAATAGCTTGAGGGCCATCCTGTGCCAGCGGCTGCTGCCGGGCGTCGAGGAGGGAAAACGCTTTCCGGCCACCGAGGTGCTATTGGCGAACTCGGTCGTGAAACAAAAAATCCTCCGCGAGGAAGACGAAGACCTGCCGGCGATCCTGCATCAATGCCGCGCCGAAGGCATGCGGGACTATTCGCAATCCTTGTGTGAACTTGTGCAGCAGGACAAGATACTCCGCACGGTGGCGTTGGATTATGCACCAAGCCGAGAGGCCCTTTCCGCTTCATTAAAAGGAATCGACTCGGCCGCCTCGAGCGTCATCTCCCGGATAAAGTAGTGGCCGCGGCAACGCAGCGCCGGGGTTTTTCTTTGTAGGGACCGGCCTCTGTGCCGTTCCGTAATTCACGCCGCGCCGGGGACGGCGTTCCCTACAGATTCCCCTCGCGCGCAAAACTTCATTCCGCCGCGATGGCGATCAGCTCTTCGCTGACCGATTCGATCTGCTGGGCGGAGAGATGCGGCAGGCGATCGGCGAAGCCCACCAGCAGGGCCAGGTCGCCGAGACGATTGATTTGTCGCGGCGTGCCGTGCGACAGATAATGGAGCGCTTCCACGGCATCGGGCGTGAAGAGGTCGCGGGTGGCTCCGGCCGCATCGAGGCGGTGGCGGACGTAGGCCGCCGTCTCCTCGGCCGTGAAGGTTCGCACCAGCGTTTTGACGCTGATCCGCTCTTCCAGGCTCGGCAGCCGGCCAACCGCCGAGACCAGACCCATTTGCCCGACCAGCAGCAGCGTGAGCATCGGTTGGCCGGCTGCCTCGAAGTTCAAGAGCAGTCGCAGCGTCTCCAGCGCGCCGCAGTCTTCGAGCAGATGGGCTTCGTCGATTACCAGGACGGCGTGGCGGCCGGCCGCGGCATTTTGGGTCAAGAAGGATTCGAGCCGTCGGACGCTCTCCTCGATCGTATGCCGCGGCGCTTCGGCGGGCGGCGAGCCGCTCTGCTCCGCCAGATAGACCAGCAGATCGCGGCTCGACATTTGCGGAAACACCAGGTGAACGAATGGGCGAAATTCGGCCGGCAACACGCCGCGCAGCAGTTGCACGAGCATGGTCTTGCCGACGCCGGTCGGCCCGGCCAGAACGGCCGCGCCGCGCCGATTCTCCACCGCATAACGCAGCTTCATCAGCGCGCCTTCGTGTACTTCGCAAGGGAAGAACACGCCGCGTTCGACGCGTGGTTCAAACGGCTTGGTGACCAATTGCCAGTAGTCGAGATACATCGATGAGGAATCTGGGGTCAGAGTGGTCGGCCTATCTTGTGAGCTGTGTTTCGTTTGAGGCCGCGGACGACTGGGCGACTCGGTTTTCCAGGATGCCTAATAGCTGGCAGCCGGCCTGGCCCAGATACTCCTCCAGAACGGCCAGATCGCGCGGATCAGCCGGTTGTGGCCCGGCCACGGCCAGCACGCCGTCGATCCGCATGGTGCGAACCATATCCAAAACGATCGGCTGCGACTCGGGATGAAAATACGCGCCAAGATCGACCAGGGTCAGGTCGTAGGCCGCGCGCAGGACGCTCGCGAAAGCAGCGGTCGGCAGGCCCATGAGCCAATCCGGCGGATTGTGCGAGGCTGGTTGGGACCGACACGGCAACAGGTCGAGGTTGTCGTCGAGAGCGCGAATAATCGCATCGGCCACTGGGGCGCCGCTCGCCAGCACGTCTTGCCACGCGGTATCCGTTTCGGCGTCGAGCCGCTCCGCAAGTTGCGGCGAGCGAAAGTTGCCATCCACGACGGCGACCCGCCCTCCGCGGGCAGCCAGTGGTCCGGCCAGCGCGAGCAGCGTGGTGGTGCATCCCCGCTCGGGAAACAGCCCCAGCACGCCGATGAGCGGACGACCCTCCGCGGAACACCGTACAAGCCGTTCAACGACTTCGTCAAGCTGTTCGCCGCATTGTTGCCACAACATGCGGCAGACATGCGGCCAACGAAACGAAGCGATCGTCGTCCCCGCCTGCAACGCGGCTGCGCCGGGCTTGCCCAGGGGAGAGTTCGTTGTGGCTGGTTCGGTCCCCCGATGGCGAACATCTTGTAGCGGAGCGAACGATGAGAGCGGGCGCTTATCGCTCGACGGCCAATCGATCCGCTGATGCGGTCTGCCGCGATCTGCCGTGTCGCGGGGGCTGGCGGGCGAACCCTGGAAGCGTGGCAAGGGGTCATACGGTAAGACGTCCACGAGTGATAAGCCGGGGCACTCCTCCGTCTGGCGGCGGCCGTCCGTCGTCTGGTACCCTGCGCCGGCAGTGACATACTCCACCGTCGCCCCGGGAATGACGCCGGCCGCATGGGCCACGCTGGCCGAGGCCGGAGCCGTCGGGGACGGTTGGGCCGTGTCGTGCCGAAAGGCTTTAATGAACGCTTGATTCGTGGTTGCCATGTTGTGCCTGACGAGATGGAACCTCGTAAACCTCACCGGTAAAACGCGCCTCGGCGGATGCTTTCTGACTGGTTCGGACGCGTGGCAATTCCAGGGAAGCGCCGTCGGGCAGCACGGTGGACGAATAATCGGTCGTTGGGTACGCGGTTTCAGCCGACGCTGCCGGGCGATCGTTGGCAACACGGTCATTCGTTGCTGCGGCCGGCTTCTTGGCCAGCGATCCGAATTGCCCTGCCTTTCCTTGCGAAGGAAGACGGATTGGCCTTGGATCGGCAATTAGTCGCGGCGCGGGTGCAGTGAACAGCGGCCCGGCGGCGGTTGGTACGCCAACGTGGGAATTGCCGACGGTAACACCGGTCGGAGTGATTTCGTCGGGGTCGGATTCCGGGCTGGCGCGGTACATCAGCAGGATTGTGGATCCCGCCAACGTGAACAACACGACCAGAATCAAGAAACGGAAAACGGGGGCGAACCGATCCAGCCAGTGGTCTTCCGGGAAGGCAAACGGATCCGAATCTGGCAGGAGCGGCGTTGGGCCGCACACGGCATGATGCGTTGGGTGCAGGTGCGTGGAATGCTGAAAATGGTGGTGTGCCGTGGGATGCGGCGTGTGGGTAGTGATGCTCGTGGTCGCTGTGGCGGCGAGGGGCAGCGTCGCGCCCGAGGCAGGCGATACGCGTTCCGGCGCCGTGCGGTTGCCGTGCGGCCCAGGGAGATCGAAACGGCGATCGGTCAAACCGCCGGAGGGGATCGTGGGGCGGCTTTGCTCCGGATGCGGCTGGGGCGACGGGGCAATTGCCGTTACGTCCGGCAGCCGGGCCAGCACAGGCCATCGCTCCGACCGCGGCATGGCTGACGTCGACTCGCCGCCGACGAAGTATCGCGTCGTGCCTTCATCGCCAGTTGCGGGCGGTTCTGGTGGCGTGGAAAACGCGCTGCGTGTGTTCACTTGCTTCGCCGCCTTCCTTGGCCGTTTGGAAATAGTTGGTGCTCTGCACCGCCGAGCGCAGCATCCCACTCTCGACATGAGGACCGCGCCCAAAGTCTGTATCGGGTAGCGGTTACGCTGATCTTGAGGGCGATCGCGATAGCAATGCAGCTTGCTGGCGGACTTGGGTAAGCCAAACGCTCCCCTTGAACAACCACTATTGCATCTGGGCCGTTTGCGGCGGCTCCGTGCCGCGCCACTCGACGGCCGGCCAGATGATCGCCGTGCCGTCACGGCTAGCAGTGAGCACGCTGCGGCCGTCGGGCGAAAAGCTCACGGCAGTGACTTCCTGGGAGTGGCCGGGGAGCGAAAGAATTTCCTTGCCGGTCGCGGAGTCCCAGAGTTTGGCCGTGTTGTCCCGACTTCCGGTGAGGACTCGTGTACCCTCGGGCGAGAAGGCCACCGAAGTGATCGCGGCGGTGTGACCGCCGAGCGTTATCAGTTCCTTGCCGGTCGCGGCGTCCCATAACTTGGCCGTGTTGTCCTGGCTGCCGGTGATCACACGTTGTCCATCGGGCGAGAATTGGCCGCACAGCACGGCCCAGGAATGGCCTTTCAGTTCGCGAATCATCTGGCCCGTGGCATGGTCCCACAGGCGGGACGTCTTGTCGCCGCTGGTCGTGAGAACTCGTGCAGCATCGGCCGAGTAAGTCGCGGCGATGACCCGTGCCGTGTGGCCGCGGAAAACGACGCCGGTGGGCTGACCCGACTCGACGTTCCACAAACGGGCCGTGCCATCGTCGCTGGCAGTGAGCAATTCCCGCCCGTCCGGCGAAAACTCGACCGTGTTGATGTAGCCGACATGGCCACCGTCGAACTTGCGAACTGCGCTGCCGCTGGCGGCGTCCCACAGTTTGGCCGAATGATCCCAACTGCCGGTAGCCACCTGCCGGCCGTCCGGCGAGATGGCCGCCGACGCAACCGCCCCATGTGGGCTGAATCGGATCGCCGGGCGGCGAGTTTGCAGGTTCCAGAGTTGGGCGTCGTTGCCGCCGATCGTCAGCACATGCCGGCCATCGGGGGCGAACATGGCCGACCAAACGAGTCCGCCAAGCTTGTTGAAGTCGAACAGCGTCTCGGTGCCTGCCGGGGCGGTCGACGGCTCGTCTTCCGCCGCCTCGGCAGCCTGTGCCAAATCCCAGATTCTCACTTGTTTGTCGGCCGACGACGTGACCAGGGCCAGCCGGCTATCGGGCGAGAAGCTGACCGAATTGAAAATGCCCTCGGGCGATTCGAACGACGCGACTTGCCGGGCGTCTTCCAGCCGCCAGAGCCGCACATGGCCATCGTCGCACGTGGTAAGTGCCAGCCGGCCGTCGGGCGACACATCGAGCGACGATACCCAGTCCGGATGCTTGAGGACCAAGTCGCGTAGTTCTCGCCCGGCTTCCAAATCCCATTGGCCGCAGGAACGATCGCCGCTCGAAGTGACCAGCCGCTTCCCATTCGGCGTGAAGCGGATGCCGGTGATGCCGCCGTTGTGGCCCACGAATTCGCGATCAAACGTCCACTCTCCGGCCTGCACGCCACGTCGCCAACCGCGAAGATGGCCCCGATCGTCGCCGGTAACGAGCCGATCGCCCGTCGGCGAAAAGGCGACGGCGGAAACTTCCGCCACATGGCCGCCGAGCGTCGACGTCGGCTGGCCGGAACGCGTATCCCACAACCGGGCCTCGGTCGTCGGGCTGCCGGTGACTAGCCAATCGCCGTCGGGCGAAACGGCGAGCGTGCCGATCCGGCCCGTGGGTGCCAAAACTGCCGTCTGCGTGCCGGTGGTGAGATCCCATAGGCGAACCGAGTTATCCCCGGCGGCGGTAGCCAGGCGGCGACCATCGCCGAAGAACACGGCGCTGGAAGCGAGAAATTGGTGGCCCTCTACAAACTGCCGCAGGCGAACGCCGGTGGCGGCGTCCCACAGGCTGGCCGTCCGGTCACGACTGGCGGTGACGATCTGCTTGCCGTCGGCCGAGAAGCGGGCGGACAGGACCGCGTCGTCATGGCCGGCAAGCACCGTCGCGCGGAGTACGCGGACCTCTTGGTAACCTTCAATGTCCCACAGCCGCACTCGTTCGTCCTGGCTGCCGGAGAGAACCCAGCGGCCATCGGGAGAGAACACCGCGGAACGGATCGCGTTGCCATGGCCGCGGAGCGTTTTAAGCGGTTCGCCTGTCGTGGCGTCCCACAGGCGGAGTGTGTTCTCCTCGCTGCCGCTGAGGACCAGCGAACCGTTGGGCGAAAACGCGACCGACCGCACCGGTCCATCGTGGCCCGTCAGCCGCAAATAGTTTGGCTTAAGATCAGGCGCGCCTTCCAGCCTATGCCGGATATCGACCGGCTGCACTTCATCGGGGTTCCAGATCATCGCCATTTTGTCGTAACCGCCCGTGGCAATAAGGTTGCCTTGTGGCGAGAACCGGGCCGAGTACACCGCACCATCGTGGCCGGTGAATTCGGTGAGCCTGCTGTAAGAGCGAGGAGCCGGGAGCGGGGAGCCGGGAATATTGTCTTGCTGGCTATTATCCGCTCCTTGCTCCTCCCACACAATCGCTTTGCCGTCCTGGCCTGCCGTGACGATCCGCCGCGAGTCGGGCGAGAAGTCGGCAGTCCACACCCACCAACTGTGGCCGCGTAGCACCTGCTGCGTTTCACCGCTGGCCAGATCCCAAATGCGGGCCGTGTTGTCATACGAGCCGCTTACAAGTTGTTGTCCATCGGGCGCGAAACGCACGCTGAGGACGCCATCCGTGTGACCATCGAGCGTGCTCAGCACGCGGCCATCGTTCGCGTCGAAAATCTTGATGGTGCGGTCGCTGCTGCCGGCGGCGATGCGATGCCCATCGGGCGAATACGCGACCGACATCACGTACTGGCCGTGCGGTGCCTGCCAGCGAGCGGTGCCAGTCGTCACGTCGCGGACCATCACCTGGCCGCCCCAATCGCCGCTGACGAACGATCCGCCATCAGGGGAGAAGGCCACGGCATCGACCGGTCCGGCGGCGTCATACGTGGCAGCGCTAAGCTGGCACAAATAGGCGAGCCGACCCCACTCCCAGTCGCGCCGCTCCGGCTTGCATTGGGCCAGAAGTTGCTGGGCGAAGTCGTAGGCGTTCTCATCAGTTTTTGCCGCCGCCAGGCCGATACGGGCGACGTATGCCTCGTATTCCTCCGCCTGCTTGGCCGCCACCGCCAGCCGTTCCTGCTCGCGTGCGATCTGCTCTTGCTCCTTGGCGCGCTGTTCTTCCCGCCGGGCGATTTGTTCCTGTTCTTCCGCCCGGGTACGCGCGACCGCCTCGGCCTCGCGAGCAGTCACTGCGGCATCACGCTGCACGACGGCCTCGCCGCGAGCTTCGGCCTCTTTCTCCCGTGCATCGACCGCAATGTCCCGCTGATGAACGGCGTCATTGCGGGCCGCCCGCACGTTGAAGTATGCGATCGTGATCGTCGCCGCGACCGTGGCCAGCAACGCCGCCACGGCGCGCTTCGCGTATTTCAGTCGACGCGCGCGGGCCTCGCGATCGGCACGCGCCGCATCAATCTCGGCCAACAGCGGCTGATGGTTTGCGTTCGTTGTCTCCAACAAAGAAGCGGCCAGGTCGAAGTCGCCCTTGCCGAGGGCACACTGGGCGTAGTCGTGCCGTGTTTCGCCCAGCAGCGCGCGGGCCTGCTGATTCGCGTCCCACAGGGTCAGCGACTCCTGGAACCCATACAACGCACGGGCGTAGAGTGCGTAGTCGCCTCCTTCGCGGGCTTGTCGCAGGTTATGATTGGCGTGGGCCGTGAGCACGAGGCTCTCGGAGTGCGACTGGTAAGCACGAATCGCTTCCTGGAATTCCTTGACGCTTTGATAGCGGTCATCCTGTCGCGTTGCCATGGCCCGTAACGCGATGTCCTTCAATTCGCCCTCATGGCGAATCGGGTCGATACGATTCTGTGACGCCGCCATAAGACACTGCATCACATCCTTGCCGGAGTGAGGTGGATGGTTGCCGATGATCTCGTACAGCATTGCCCCGAGCAGATAGATGTCGCTCGTTTTGTCGATGGCCTCGACCGGCCCGCGGGCCATCTCCGGGGCCATGTAGGCCGGTGTGCCGCCGAGGCTGTCGGCCTGGTGAACGGCGTCGGCGTGGGCGAATCCCGACGTAATCCGCGCCAGCCCCCAATCCATTACCAGCACTTCGCCGTAGTCGCCGAGCATCACGTTTTCGGGCTTCAGGTCGCGGTGAATCACTCCGCCCGCATGGGCAAAGGCAACCGCATCGGCCACCCGCAGCAAAATACCGAGATTGTCATCAAGCTGCTTCTGGTGGAGTACCTTGTTCCACGGTGTGCCGCGAACTCGCTTCATCGAGTAGAACAGCGCGCCTTGGTCGTTCGCGCCGAGATCATAAATCGGCACAATGTTCGGATGGTCCAATTCGCCCGTCACGACCGCTTCGGAGATGAACTTGTCGCGCTGCTCCTCGCCAACCTTCGCCGAAGGCTTGAGCATCTTGACCGCCACGGTGCGGGCAATCGACGACTGATGGGCCGCGTAGACCACGCCCATGCCGCCTTCGCCGATGATGTCCAGGAGCTCGTAATCGGGCACTTCGGCCGCCGACTTGGGCAGAGTCGTCGGGCGGCCGGCATCTCGCGAACGGATAAAACGCGACTTGACCGGCAGCGAAGAGCGGAAGCCGGTCACCGTTTCCCGTTGCCGAATCGTGTGGCCTTGCTGTGTGCCCCGGTCGAACGTGCCGCCCCACTGCACACTGATCCGCTCGGCATCGGCGGGCGCGATGCCCAGTTCGACCGTGATATCGGTCGCGGGCGCGTGCGTCGAGCGGCCCGCCGGCTTGTTGCCCGAGTCGCTGGATTCGCCGTCTGAGGCCGCCGGGGCTGGTTCCGGAGGCGACTGGTATTCCATCGTCATGTCGGCCCGGACGGCGACGGTCGGCGACTTGTGGTCGGGTTCGCTGGGGCCGTGCTCGGGTTGTTGCGGCAATTCTATCGTTTGCTGCGTAAGAGGTCGCACGGTCGCGCCGCAGTGTACGCACTGCCCCGCGACGAGGGATTCTTCAATGAGTTCGCGTTTGCAGGCGTGGCAGACTTGCATGACCAGCCGATCTGACTTCTTTCAACGGGCTGTTAACCTACGCTCCATTGTACTTGCCGTTGGTGTTGTTCGCTGGCGGGGCGACCGTCTGGCAACGCCGGAAACTCCGTCCCAGCCGGCCGGCGCGGCGCAGCCGCTGCCACGCCCGTTCGTCGGCCCCCTCCAACGCCCTCATCACCCGCTGCGACCACCCGCCGTTGGCCGCAAGTCCCGCGGCGGCGAGCGGAGCGACCCAACGCAACGATCGTACTGGCGGGAGGGCGACTAATTCATCGCCATAAGTCGCCGGGACGGCGGCAGATTGAGGCGGAATGGTCGCATGGGCAGCCGATTCGCTGACCGCTCCTCCGGCGGCCTCGTCTTCCGGTTGCTCCGGTGGTTGCTCCCGCGGCGGGTTCGCTTCCAACGGCACGACTTCGATTTGCTGCACGCCCTCACTCGTCGGTGGCCGGTCGCGGGTGCCTTCCGAATCGTCCGACGTGTCAATCACTCGCCCGTTTCGTACGTCAACCTCTATCACCAGCCGGCGCGAATTGTTCTCCGTCCGGATAAGGAAAATCTTGTAACGGCCGTCGGGGAGCGTGGCAAACAACCGGCGTAGATCAAACAGCAC